>JANLUV010000350.1:0-4974 GCA_031363685.1 Alphaproteobacteria bacterium
GGCGAAGCCGCCCGCTGGCGAACCGCCGCCGCCGCCTTGGTTCCAGCCGCCGCCGCCAGCACCGCCTGACGAGCCGCCGCCGGATCGCCCGCCGCCCGAGCCGCCCCCGGAACCGCCTTCGTTCCCGCCGCCGCCTGCCGAGCCACCGCCCACACGCGCGCCGCCACCGGCCCCGCCGCCCGGCGCGCCATCGAGCATGGTCAGCACCGCGCCGGGGCCTTGCAGCACCACTTCGGTGGAGTAGCGATCAGCGCCCTGCTGGTCCTGCCACTTGCGGGTACGCAGCGCGCCTTCGATGTAGATCTTGCTGCCCTTGCGCAGAAAGCGTTCGGCCACGCCGACCAGCCCTTCGCCGAAGATGGCGACGGTGTGCCATTCGGTCCGTTCCTGCTTGTCGCCGGTGTTCTTGTCTTTCCACGATTCGCTGGTGGCGATACGCAGGTTGCAGACCTTGCCGCCGTTCTGGAACGACCGCACTTCCGGATCGGCCCCGAGGTTGCCGACCAGGATCACCTTGTTGACGCTGCCTGCCATCGAATCGTGTCCCTTTGAGAATGACCGGTGGGGTAACGGATCGGGACTGCGGCAACCACCCCACCGGCTGGCTTTTGCACAACGGCACGGTCGGTGCGTGGGCTTACGCCAGACTAAAGTCCCGCCGCGACCGCCGCCCAATACGTCACCCCAGCCGCCGCGTAAGCCAGCACGAACAGGTAGGCGAGCATGAAGGCCGGCCATTTCCAGCCGTTGGTCTCGCGCCGGGTCACCGCGATCGTGCTCATGCACTGCGGCGCGAACACGAACCACGCCAGGAACGCCAGCGCCATCGGCAGGGTCCACTTGCCCTTCAGCCGCTCGCCCAGTTGCATCGCCGCCTGATCATCGTCGCTGGCGGCCACGGCATACGTCGTCGCCAGCGAACTGACCGCCACTTCGCGCGCGGCCATTGCCGGGATCAGCGACAGCGCCATATCGCGGTTGAAGCCGATCGGTTCGACCACCACGGCCAGGCCGTTGGCGATGTACCCGGCGATCGAGGCATCGACCTGGTTCTGACCTTCGTGCGCACGGGGGAAGTTGAGCAGCAGCCACAGCACCACTGTGACCATGAAGATGATCGTGCCCGCACGGCGCAGGAAGATCCACGCGCGCTGGAACAGGCCAATGGCAAGATCCTTGGCGCGCGGAAGCTGGTATTTCGGCAGTTCCATGATGAAGCCGCTGGCCGCGCCCTTGGTTACCGAGCGCCGCAGCACCAGCGCCACCGCCATCGCGCCGACGATCCCGGCCGCGTAAAGCGTCAGCAGCACCAGCCCCTGCAGCCCCACGCCGAACCCGACGCTGCGGCCCGGAATGAACGCCGCGATGATCACCGCATAGACCGGCAACCGGGCCGAACAGGTCATCAGCGGCGCAATCAGGATCGTGGTCAGCCGGTCCTTGGGATCGGCAATCGAACGGGTCGCCATGATTCCCGGGATTGCGCAGGCGAAGCTGGACAGCAGCGGGATGAAGCTGCGGCCCGACAGCCCGACCCCGGCCATCATCCGGTCCATCAGGAAAGCCGCGCGGGCCATATAGCCCGAGGCTTCCATCACCAGGATGAAGAAGAACAGGATCACGATCTGCGGCAGGAACACCACGACCGAGCCGACGCCCGAGATCACCCCGTCGGTCATCAGATCGCGCGCCAGCGAGGGCGGCATCGCGGCGCGGACATTGTCGGCCAGCCAGTTGACGCTGCCGTCCAGCGCATCGGCAAACGGCTGCGCCCCGGCGAACACCGCCTGAAACACCACGAACAGCAGCGCGAACAGGATCAGCGGCCCCAGCCACGGATGCAGCAGCACCTGGTCAAGCCTGGCGTGAAGCCGGTGCCGCGCCGTTTCCGAAACGATCACTGCATCGGCAATGGCATGGGCGGTGACGCGCCGTTCGGTAAGGTCGATGAACGGACGCGGGTGCTGCGGCTCGCCAGCGCGGGCCTCGGCTGCGGCAATGGCGGCGGCCAGTTCCGCCAGCCCGCGGCGGCGGACCGCCACGGTCGGGATTACCGGCACACCCAGCGCAGTTTCCAGCGCGGCGGGATCAAGCACCAGCCCGTCGCGTTCGGCCAGATCGACCATGTTGAGCGCGATCACCGTCGGCCGCCCGAGCGCAATCACTTCCTGCGCGAACACCAGATGCTGTTCGAGATTTGACGCATCGAGCACGATGACCAGCACTTCGGGCGCGGCTTCGCCCGGAAAGTGACCCATGATGACCTTCGCGGTCACTTCTTCGTCCGGGCTGGTCGGGTGCAGGCCGTACGATCCGGGCAGGTCGGTCAGTTCGACCGGCTCGCCCGAGGGCAGCACCAGCCGGCCCGACTTGCGTTCCACCGTGACGCCCGGATAATTCGCGATCTTCTGCCGCGCGCCGGTGAGCGCGTTGAACAGCGCGCTTTTGCCGGCATTGGGATTGCCGACGAGCGCGGCACTGCGCAGACGGCTCATCGCGCCGGTTCCGGCTATGATACCGGTTCCACTTGCATCGGCTCGACTTGCATAGCCCGGGCATGAACCCGGCGCAGCGCCACCGTCATCCGCCCGATGGACACCGCGATCGGATCCTTGCCGGCAAACACGCCGCGATGCGCCACGGCAATCCGCGCGCCCGTGTCAATCCCCAGCGACCGCAGGCGCTGCGCTTCCACGGCCACCAGTTGCGACCAGTCGATCGAGACAATCCGCGCGCGCTGGCCGATCGGGAGAAGGTCAAGCGTCATCATCCGGCGCTGCCAGAAACCGGGTCTAATTGCAAGCGGTTCTCAATAAGCGCGCGGCGCTGTGGCATGGGCATAGCCGCATCATCGTATTGAGATGCGTTCGCAGCCTTGGGCTGAATCAATTCGGCCCTCGCGCAGAGCCAATCAACGTGCCGGATAGCGTAATCGGCCGAGCAGCCGGGTCAGGCTGAAGCTTTCATCGTGCGGGCGCAGCAGCCGGGCCTTGGCCTTTTCGAACCGCATTACGCCGTCGATCCGGCGGGCGAGGAAGGCGCGGGTTTCGGCCTTGCCCTCGCTGGTGTCGTGCGCAAAAACCAGCAGCGTTGCGGCGTAAAGCCCGGCCAGCGTTGCGCGCTTGGTATAGTGGTTGTAGTCCGCCGCGCTGTCGCCGGCCAGCCGCCACATGGCATCGGCGCTGTGCCACCCGCGCTGGGCCGAACGCGCCGCGTTCTGCGGCATCGCCATGATCGCCAGCGCCCGGCGCAAAGCCTCTTCGTGACCGGCCAAGGCATCGAGCCGGAACTGCACCAGCGCCCGGATCCGCTCGCGGATGGGCAGGTTGCCGATCCGTTCGGGCGGCAAGGCTGCGGCCATGTCGGCATCGATCCGTTCGATCCAGGCTGCAATCCGATCCATCGCGCCGCCCGGGAAGGCCAGCCGCGCGGTCGGAGCGGGAACGCCGTGCAGCGCGGCAGCGGCGTCCACCGCGGCATTGCTCCACCCGTCGAACACGGCCGCCTGAGCCACAGCCGGGGCCAACGCAAGGCGCAGTTCCGGCAGGGTGAGATCGGCCGAGATCAGGTCCGGCATCAGAACGATGGCCCGTAAGTCTGCGCCTTGCGCGCGGCGGCGACCTTGGCGGCGGCTTCAAGCTCGGTGGCGATGGCGCCGTCCTTGCCGCTCAGCTTCGCGTAATCGAGCGCGGTGCGGCCCGAATTGTCGGCCCGGCGCGGATCGGCGCCGGCCTTGATCAGGGTGCGGACCAGTTCGACGCTGCGCTGGTGAACCGCCGCGATCAGCGGGGTTTCACCGTCGGCGCCGGGATCGTTGACCCGCGCACCCTGGTTCAGCAGCAGGTCCACACCTTCGACGAAATTGAGCCCGACCGCGAGCGACAGCGGGGTGACGCCCTGTTCATTGCGGGCATTCACGGCGGCGCCCTTGTAGATCAGAAAGTTCATCCATTGCAGATCGCGCCGCGCGGTGACGAGATGCAGGGCGGTATTGCCGGTAGTCGCGTCACGGGTGTTGATCAGGTTCGGCCCGCCATCGCCGAGCGCCTTTTCAACTGCTTCGCCGTCCTTTTTCTTGATCGCTTCCAGGAACTTGTAGCTTGGCCCCATGAACTGGGCGACGGCCGGGCCGGGCACCAGCGCAGTGCCCGCCACGGCGAGGCCCATGGCCGCGAGCAATCCCTTCCGCACGAACCGACTGACCCTGTTCACCTGCATCTCCTTACCCTCCGGCAACCCGGATTCCGTCCTTGCGCAGCGCGGTTTAGCAGAGCATGAACCACCACGCCATGAGCAAGCCCGCCCGATCATTCCGACATTTTTTCGCCGCGCGAGCAACAGCCTGCGTCCTTGCGGCCACCCTTGCCCTGTCCGCCTGCGGCAGCGCGCCGACCGAACAGCCGCCGCTGGCCGGCATGAAGATCGGCGCGCCGTTCACCCTGACCGACCAGGCCGGACGCACCGTCCGCTGGGACGATTTCACCGGCAAATGGCGGATCGTCTACTTCGGCTATACCTTTTGCCCCGACGCCTGCCCGACCGACGTGAGCGTGATGATGCGCGGGTTCGACAAGTTTGCGGCCAAGTACAACGACCTTGCAACGCAGGTGCAACCGATCTTCATCACGATCGATCCGGTCCGCGACACCCCTGCACGGGTGGGGGAATTCGCTGCCGCGTTCAGCCCGCGACTGCTGGGTCTGACCGGCACGCCAGCACAAGTCGATCAGGCGGCCAAATCGTTCCTGGCCTATGCCGCGCGCGGCACGGATACACCCGGCGGCGGCTACCTGATGGACCACAGCCGGATCGCCTACCTGATGGATCGGGGTGGCCAGCCGATCGCGATGCTGCCGGTCGACCAGGGACCGGACGCGGTGGCTGCCGAGCTTGCGAAATGGGTGAAGTGACCGGCACGCCCCGGCCTCCGGCTCCCCTTTCCGCCCCGTTCTGGGAACGCCCGCTCGACACCCT
>JANLUV010000449.1:0-10655 GCA_031363685.1 Alphaproteobacteria bacterium
ACAGACAATCGGCAACCAGCAACAACAGCGCACCCGCCAGCGCCGACGGGACGATCAGGCTTGACGGGCGCCGGTCGGTGAACGGGCGGACCAGATGCGGCACTACCAGCCCGACAAACCCGACGATCCCCGCCACCGCCACGCCCGAGCCGACCGTCAGGCCGATCCCGGCGATCAGCAGCGCCTGCAGCCGGCGCGGATCGAGGCCGAGCGAGCGGGCGGCGACCTCACCCAGCACCAGCGCATCAAGCCCCGGCCCGGCAGCGCGTAAAAGGATCAGGCCGACCAGCGTCAGCGGCGCGCAAAGCCACACCTCGCGCCAGCTCCGGTCGGTCAGCGCCCCCATCAGCCAGGTGACGATTTCCGACAGCGCGAACGGTGTGGGGGCAAGGCTGATCGCCAGGCTCATCAGCGCGCCGGCCAGGCTGGCGATCATCATTCCGGCCAGCGTGAACAGCGCCACGCTTCCTTCCCGCCCGGCGATCAGGCTCAGCAGCGCCATCGCCCCGCCCGCGCCGACCAATGCGAACAGCGGCAGGGTCCACGCAATTGCCGCCAGCCCGGTCCAGAACGCGAGGACGGCACCCAGCGCGGCGGCAGGCGCAATCCCGAACAGGCCCGGATCGGCCAGCGGATTGCGCAAGTACCCCTGCATCGCCGCCCCCGCCCCGCCCAGCCCCGCCCCGATGACCAGCGCGAGGAAAGCGCGTGGCAGGCGCAGTTCGATCAGGATCACCATGGCATTGGGGATCACCGGATGGAACGGGTCGATCCACACCTTGCCCGCCAGCAATGACAGCGGAACGACGAGGATAAGCGCGCCCGACAGGGTAAGGTTCAGGCGGGTCATGTAACGCCCCTTCCGCCTGCGGGAGGGGCCGGGGGTGGGCCTGCAACGCTGCGTGATTGCATCCCGCCCAGCCCTCGCCGCACTTCGTCCAGCCGCGCGGCCGCACGGATGATCGTCGGCCCCCCGCACCACAGCAACGACGGCGCCAGCGGCTCGCGCCGGGTCTGCGGCAACGCAGCGAGCGCGGGATGCGTCAGCAGGCGGTCCTCGCCCGACAGGCCATCACCCGCCGCCAGGATCACTTGCGGCGGATCGGCCAGCATCCGCTCCAACGGCAGGAAATCGGCCTGCCGCAGCCCGCGCGCGGCGCTCAGGCTGGCGAAGCCGGTGCGGTGCAACAGGTCGGCGATCAGCGTGTTGGCACCCGGCACGATCCCGCCTGCCTGCCAGACCACCGCCGTAACCGGCGGCCCCGGCGGCGGCACGGCGGCGGCCAGCGCGTGCTCGATCCGGCGCACCAGCGCCTCGCCGCGTTCGGGATGGCCGGTCAGCCGGGCCAACTGGCGGATCTGCGCCGCGCTTTCCGGGACGCTCGCGGCAATCGGCATCTCAACCAGCGGAATGCCCAGCCGGGCCAGCGCGGCGCGGGTCGCCGGGCTGACGAACGTCCCCGAAACGACCACGTCGGGGCGCAGCGCGGCCACTTCCTCGACTGTGCCGGACGTGGCCGGAAAGCGGCGGGCAAGGCCGACATCCATCGAACTTGATGCCGGATCGCGGCTGTACGCCGACAGCGCGCGAAGCTGGCCCGGCTCCGCAACTTCAGCCAGGATCGCATCGGTACACGGATTGAGGCTGACAATCGCCGGATGGACCGCAGGCGCAGACGCTTGCGGCGCGGGCGCGCATCCGGCGAGGAACAGCGGGAGCAGCAGACCCGGATGCCCCCGCCACCGCCCCGGCCGAACCGGGACGGTGATCGAGCGGATCATCGGGGCAGCGTCGTTCAGTATCTCACCCTCGCGCCGACATAGGCGGAGCGGCCCGCCGTGTTGAAACCATAGGCCGTCTGGTACCGTTCATCGCCGATGTTTTCGACGCGGCCAAACATTTCGATCTTGTCCGTAAGCGGCAGGCTGGCGCGCACCGTGGCAACGACATGGCTGGCGATCGGCAGAACATTGCCAAGGAAGTCATAGTCCACCGCCCTCGACACCAGCCGCACATCCCCGCCCAGCGTCAGGTCATGCAGCGGACTACGCCAATCAGCCCCGACCGCAACCGTGTTGCGCGGACGGCGCGCGAGATCGCGCGCGTTGGTCAGGTCGCGCGCCTTCAGGTACGTATAGTTGGCAAAGGCGGAAAACCGCTCCGACACCCGCGCGCCCAGTTCGACTTCCGCCCCTTCGGCCCGGGCGCGGGCGATGTTGATGTAATGATAGTTGCTGTCGATATCGATCAGGTTGCGGCTGTCACGCCGGAACCACGTGGCGGAAAAATGCAGCGGCGCGTTGCGATCGCCCGTTTCGATTCCGGCCTCGTAACTACGGCTGGTTTCAGGCTGGAGGTCAAGGTTGCCGGTGCCGTAGCTGGCATAAAGTTGATACAGCGTCGGGGTCTTGAACCCTTCGCCATACGACGCGCGAACGCGCCAGCCGTCGATCAGCGCCACGCTGCCATTGGCCCCGAAGGTCCAGTGGCTGCCGAAGCGGTCATGATCGTCGATCCGCGCGCCTGCTGCCAGCGATGCAGCAGCGGTGTACCAGCCAAGCAGTGCGTGTGCAGAAGCCAGCCGCGCGGTCTGCCGCGCGTCATAAGTGCTGCGGGCGCGCGACCACTCGCTGTCCGCGCCGAAATCGAGCGCGAACCTTGCCGGCAGATCGACCCGCCCGGACAGATCGGCCCGCACCGCCCCGCCGATATATTCGGACGGCCCCCAGTCCGGGCTGTCATAGCGCCGGGCGGTCGCATCCAGCGCGATTCCGGTCGAAAGCGTGAACCCGCTGGCGGCGTAGTCCAGCCCGACCCGGCCCGACCCTTCCTTGGTGAACTGGGTATCGGGCGCATCCGGGCCGGACAGGTCGATGCCAAGCCGGCTGTTGGCATAACGGCCGACAGTGCGCAGGGTCAGTCCGCCAGTCAGTTCGTACCGCGCCTTGGCGCCCAGTTGCCACTGGCGCAGGCCATCGGCCTCCGTTCCGGCGGACTTGGCGGAAAACCCGTCGCTGTGGGCGTAGCCGGCGTTAAGCGTGATCCCGTAGATGTCGCGCGAGATGCCGGCGGCGGCGCTGGCAGTGACCGTTTCATAGGCCCCGTATTCCGCCGTCGCTTCGGCGCCGTTCAACTCGCGCGTGGTGACGGCAAGGACGCCGCCGATCGCCTGGCTGCCCCAGATCACCGAGTTTGAACCGCGCAGCAGTTCAAGGCGCTGGATGTTGCCGGCAAGCAGATTGCCGAGATCGTAACTCCCGCCGGGCGCGGCATAGTCGGCATTGCGGACGCCATCGATCAGCACCAGCACCTGATCCGAATTGGCACCGCGCACGAACAGGCTGGTCGCCGCGCCCAGCGCACCATTGCGGGCCAGCGCAACGCCGGGGAGGCGTTCGAGCACACGGGTCAGGTCGGGGCCCTGGACGGATTGGATTTCCGCAAGATCAACCACGCTGATCGACTGGCCGGTCTGGCTCAGCGGCAGCTTGTAACCGGTGGCGACAACGGTAATCGCGCTTTCACGCGATACGCCATTGTCGATGAAAACGTCCGGACCACGATCGTCCTGCGCCAGTGCCGGGTTGGCAATGAACAGCGAGGAACCGAGGAAAATCAGATATTTCAAGCGTAATACTCCCGTCATGAACAAATGCCGTTCATGGCGAGAGGCCCCGCACGAAGTCGCGGGTCCAAGCTGCAATCCGGTACACCCCGCCCGGCGCGGAACGACCATCTCGGGCAGGTCTCCTGGCTCCCGGATCGATGCTTTCCGCCTGCCTTCCCAGCGTGAGCCAGTGGCAAGAACGGCGGATCGCTCCCCGGTTACAGTTGCGGGGGCAGCGCGGGATTTGACCCGCTTCCCTCTTAGGCCCGAATCCAGATCGCTCTGGCGCCGGACAACCCGTGATGTGCCGCCGCCGTTACTCCGGTAATTTCGCAAGTGCAAGATCGGCCGGGGAAATTGCCGCAAACCCGGCGTTAACCGGTTAACCGGCAGAACGGTGCGCGTGCCGGAACGGGACGGTCCGGATTCGGCGGCTGCGCCGGATCGCCGCGCGCGTTACGCGCTACAGCGCGTGCGAACAAAGGCCCTTGATGACCCCTGCCCTGCCCCCTGTTTCCCTCATGGACTGTGAACCCCGCCCGGGCGATTTCCGCGCCCGGTTGCCGCGCGGCGTCCGGGGAATCGGGGGGGGCCGAGGCTTCGCTCTTGCCGGGCGCCATCGCGGACGGCGGGCGGCAGCGCTGCTGGCGGCGGTGGCGGTGCCGGCATTCGCCGCACCGCACGAGTGGACCTCGCTCCAGATCGGCAACGCCGAAGCCGCCGCCGCCACGGTCGAACCGATGCCGTTTGAACAGGGCGGCCTCAGCTTTCCGGGTTCGGCGTTCTATTATCTTGCCAGCGATACCGCGCCTGCACCCGATGCCGCGCTCGACGCGGATGCCCACTGGGACAGCGCGGCCGCGATCGGCCCGGCGGCGCGCACCCTGCGCGCAGCCGGCAGCGCCGTCGATCAGATCCGCGCGGTGACCTGCCTCACGCAGGCGATCTATTACGAAGCCGCGAGCGAGCCGGACGCCGGCCAGCGGGCCGTGGCGCAAGTCGTGCTTAACCGGGTGGCGCACCCGGCCTATCCCAAGACCGTGTGCGGAGTGGTCTATCAGGGTTCGGAAAAGTCGACCGGCTGCCAGTTCAGCTTCACCTGCGACGGGGCGCTGGCGCGCATCCCCAACCGCCTGTTCTGGCTGCGGGCAGAGGCGGTCGCGCGGGGGGCGCTGGCGGGCTATGTCCATGCCCCGGTGGGGTTGGCAACGCATTACCACACCATCGCGGTCCACCCGTACTGGGCTGACAGCCTCAACTTCATCGGTACGATCGGCGCGCACCGGTTCTATCGCTTCGACGGCCCCGCAGGTGCGCCGGCAACGTTCAACACTGCAGCCTACACCGGCGGCGAACCGGTCGCCGCGCCGCGTCCGCGTCTGGCCGATGGCAATGCGCCTGACCTCGACCCGGTCGCGATCGAGCGCGCCTTTGCCCAGGGACATACGGCGGCATCCAGCCCCCCGACCGCTGGCACGCCGGTGCGCGCGCTGGCCGCACCGGCCTATTCCGCAGCTCTGCAAGCGCGGGGGGGCGACGCGCTGTACACGGCAAAAGCCCTGCCCGAGGCGTCCGGCATTCGCCCGGAATATGCCAATTCAGGCCAATGGATCAGCCGCCCCGGCAGCTGATCGGCCGCGCGGGGCAGTTCATTTCAAGATTTTTTCGCGCGATTCCCGTGCGTTAATTTTCCTCAACCATCCTGCGACACGAACCCTTAGCGGGAACCGGGCATAGCGGGCCAGCAACGACGCCAAGCGGGAGTATTCGGGCGATGTCCATTCATTTTGCTGGTTCGCGCCGCCTGACCCGGTCACCGATCGCGCGATGCCTGACCCTGCCTCGCACGATGCAGGCAGTCAACGATAACGGCCGGCCGATTTCCGACAATGCTTTGCTGTGTGCGACGCTGGTGCATTTTGCTGAGTTTGGGCTGGGCGCGGCAACACAGGCCCGCAACCGCGCCGAAGATGCCTTGCTGACGGGCGACCATGATGCCTATCGCCATTGGCTGGCGGTCTGCCGCACGCTTGACCGGCGGGCAGCCAACACGCTGGGTCGGCGCGGCCTGATGATCCGGCTTTAGGACCGGTTGGCGATGGCGTCGAAATCCGGTCGCAGTCCGGACAAACGGAGAAAGCCCCGTTAACGCTGCGCTGACGGCTCCCCGTCAGTCCTGTCGCGGGAAACGCGGCTGGATACCGCGTCAGGGAGCATCGTCATCACCCGGCTCGCACACATCATGCGGATGCTGCCTGCTGCAAACAGCCGGGAACACAGGGTCCGCCAGTCCCTGGTCGAGACGCTTTATCCTCAGCCCTTCAGCCTGATTATCGCCACAACGCCGCCGGCCGCGCTTGCTGGAACTCGCCTTCGAACTGGGTGCGTTCAACTATACCGCCCTGCTGGGGACAATATCCGCGCTGTGCCTGGCCTATGACGCGGCGGCTGACGTGCAACTCCTGAGATGCTGCAATGCAATCGGTTTTGGTCGGGGAAATTTCCGCCCGACGTGTTCATTCCCATAGCCGAGGAATCCGGCCTGATCATCGCGTTAGGCAACTGGATCACCGCCAACGCGGCGCGGATCGCCGCGAGCTGGCCAGACGATGTAACGCTGGCGGACAACCTTCCGCCGGTGCAGATCAGCGCCCCGGACGCGGCGCTGGGCATCCTGGCTGCACTGCGCGACGCGGGACTGCCCACGCACCGGCTGGAACTGGAGATCACCGAGAGCGCGCTGACCGATGCCTTCATGGCCGATCTGAGAAACGTCGGGGCGGGCAGCAACGCGGTAATCTGCGCCGTTTCGGAGATGGCAGCACGGCTGGATATGGGAATCGTGGCAGAAGGGATCGAAACGATCGAACAGGAGCGGGCGAACCTGTCGCAACTGCGGCTGGTGATATGACAGCGCAGGGTTGCACCCGACGCGATCCGCCATTATTGCTATTGCGAACTGGTATCATATTTAGCTTTGACGCGGGCATTTTCCCGGTTGCATTCGCGCGTGCACACGCTTAGGGGGACTGCGTTCAAACGGGCCCCCTGCACCTTTTGCGGGACTATGGCGGGCAGGCCTGGCAGCGAGTTCTAAGTCCCGCATCAGGGAAGGACATCCATGGCCCGCAAGAAGATCGCCCTCGTCGGCGCAGGCAACATCGGCGGCACGCTCGCCCACCTTGCCGCGCAGAAAGAGCTTGGCGACATCGTTCTGTTCGACGTCGTCGAAGGCGTGCCGCAGGGCAAAGCGCTGGACCTGTCGCAGTGCGGCCCGGTCGAAGGGTTCGACGCCAGCATCATCGGCACCAACGATTACAAGGATATCGCCGGCGCGGACGTCATCATCGTGACGGCCGGCATAGCCCGCAAGCCCGGCATGAGCCGCGACGACCTGCTCGGCATCAACCTCAAGGTGATGAAGGCCGTCGGCGAAGGCATCGCCGCCAACGCCCCCGACGCGTTCGTCATCTGCATCACCAACCCGCTCGACGCGATGGTCTGGGCACTGCGGGAATTTTCGGGCCTTCCCCACCACAAGGTGGTCGGCATGGCCGGCGTGCTCGATTCGGCGCGCTTCAGCACGTTCATCGCGTGGGAATTCGGCGTCTCGATCCGCGACGTGAACACCTTCGTGCTGGGCGGCCACGGCGATACGATGGTGCCGGTGGTGCGCTATTCCACCGTCAACGGCATTCCGGTGCCCGACCTCGTCAAGATGGGCCTGTCGACGCAGGAAAACATCGACGCGATCGTGCAGCGCACCCGTTCGGGCGGCGGCGAGATCGTCGGCCTGCTCAAGACCGGCTCGGCATTCTACGCGCCCGCCGCCTCGGGCATCGCGATGGCCGAAGCCTACCTCAACGACCAGAAGCGCATCCTGCCCTGCGCCGCTTATGTCGACGGCGCCTATGGCGTTGACGGCCTTTACGTCGGCGTGCCGGTGCAGATCGGGGCCGGCGGAGCCGAGCAGATCATCAAGATCGAACTCGACGATGCCGACAAGGCCGGACTTAAGGTCTCGGTCGATGCGGTCAAGGAACTGCTGGTTGCCTGCAAGGCCATCGATAGCTCGCTGGCCTGACCGGCCACCAAACGCACCTCCCCAGGAGCACAGCATGTCCATTCTCGTCGACAAGAACACCAAGGTCATCACCCAGGGGATGACCGGCGCCACCGGCACTTTCCACACACAGGCCGCGCTCGATTACGGCACCCAGATGGTCGGCGGCGTGACCCCCGGCAAGGGCGGCACGACCCACATCGGCCTGCCCAACTTCAACACCGTGGCCGAAGCCAGGGCCGTCACCGGTGCGACCGCGAGCTGCATCTACGTGCCGCCGCCGTTCGCCGCCGATTCGATCTGTGAGGCGATCGACGCCGGGATCGAACTGATCGTGTGCATCACCGAAGGCATCCCAGTGCTCGACATGGTCCGCGTCAAGCGCGCGCTGACCGGTACGAAATCGCGCCTGATCGGGCCGAACTGCCCCGGCGTGCTGACCCCGAACCAGTGCAAGATCGGGATCATGCCCGGTTCGATCTTCAAGGAAGGCTCCGTCGGCGTGGTCAGCCGTTCGGGTACGCTGACTTACGAAGCCGTGTTCCAGACCACCAACATCGGCCTGGGCCAGACCACCGCGGTCGGCATCGGCGGCGATCCGGTCAACGGCACCAACTTCATCGACGTGCTGGAACTGTTCCTGGCCGATGACGCGACCAAGTCGATCATCATGATCGGCGAAATCGGTGGCAGCGCCGAAGAAGAAGCCGCGCAGTTCCTGCAGGACGAAGCCAGACGCGGACGTCGCAAGCCAATGGCCGGCTTCATCGCCGGCCGCACCGCGCCTCCGGGCCGCCGCATGGGTCACGCCGGGGCGATCGTCTCGGGCGGCCAGGGCGGCGCCGAAGACAAGATCGCAGCCATGGAAGCGGCCGGGATCAAGGTTTCGGCCTCGCCCAGCCTGCTGGGCGAGACGTTGGCGGAAGCGCTGAAGGAATACGCCTGACACATGCCGAGCGGACGCGGCGGCGTGCCGCCTCTTTTGCAGACGGGTAGCGCGGCCCGGTGGGGATCGCCAGCCGCGCCGCCAAAGCACGAGCAAATACGGTTGGGCCGGGAGGGCCAGAATAACCATCCCGGGGTTACACATGGGGGGCCGAAAGCGAACCGCGCTTTGCGGAACGGAGTCGTCGTGCCGGCCGTATCTTCCCAAGGAACGGCTTCGGCAGGCAACATGTGAATTGAACGCCCGGCGGGCGGTCTAAGGATGAATGCGATGGGCCAGGAAATGCACGAGTTTCTCCCCGACGATGGGCAAGACGGCCCGCAACAAGGCCCGAGCTGGCAGCGCGCCGGCTGGCCGCAAATCGGCGGCAGCGCCGGGGACGATCTGACCCAGGCGCTCGATCCGCTGGCGCTGCGCGAAGCTATCGCGAACAGCGTGGCCAGGGGCGCCGCCCCGCTCGGCGTGACGATCGACGAAGCCGCTGTCCAGGCGATGATCGCGGATTCGTTTCGCGCTGTCCTGCTGATCCGCACCTATCGCGTGCGCGGGCATCTTGCCGCCGACCTCGATCCGCTGGGCCTGTCGCAACGCGAACTGCCGGCCGACCTGACCCCCGAATACCACGGCTTCGCCGGCCCCGCGCTCGATCGCCAGGTCTATCTCGGCGGCTACCTCGGCCTTGAATGGTCGACCGTGCGCGAACTGGTCGAGATCCTGCGGCGCAATTACTGCGGCAAGGTCGGCCTTGAATACATGCACATCACCGACCTTGACGAACGGCGCTTCCTGCAGGACCGCATGGAAGGCAAGGACAAGCACATCGAGTTCACCCCGGAAGGCAAGAAGGCGATCCTCGCCGCCGTGGTCCGGGGCGAGCAGTACGAGAAGTTCCTCGGCCGCAAGTTCGTCGGCACCAAGCGGTTCGGTCTTGATGGCGGCGAATCGATGATCCCGGCGCTCGAAGCGGTGATCAAGTATGGCGGCCAGCTGGGCGTGAAGGAAATCGTTTACGGCATGGCCCATCGCGGCCGCCTGAACGTCCTCGCGAACGTGCTGGCCAAGCCCTTCAAGGTGATCTTCCACGAATTTTCGGGCGGCAGCGCCAACCCCGACGACGTCGGCGGTTCGGGCGATGTGAAGTATCACCTCGGCACCTCGGCCGATCGCGAGTTTGACGGGATCAAGGTGCACATGAGCCTGATGCCCAATCCCTCGCACCTCGAAACGGTCGACCCGGTCGTGCTCGGCAAGGTCCGCGCCTACCAGCAGCTCCACGACGATATCGGCGAGGGCAAGCACAAGCAGGTGCTGCCGGTGCTGATCCACGGCGATGCGGCTTTTGCCGGCCAGGGCATCGTGTGGGAATGCTTCGGCTTCTCGGGCGTGAAGGGCTACAATACCGGCGGCTGCCTGCACTTCATCATCAACAACCAGATCGGCTTCACCACCAGCCCGCAGTTCTCGCGCGGGTCGCCCTACCCGTCGGACGTGGCCAAGGGCGTCCAGGCGCCGATCCTTCACGTCAACGGCGATGATCCCGAAGCGGTGACGTTCGCCTGCAAGCTGGCGATCGACTATCGCCAGACGTTCGGCCGCGACATCGTGATCGACATGTGGTGCTATCGCCGCTTCGGCCACAACGAGGGCGACGAGCCGAGCTTCACCCAGCCGTTGATGTATGCCCGCATCCGCCAGCATCCACCGGTCAGCCGGATCTATGCCACCCGGCTGAAGGCCGAAGGCGTGATCGACGACGCCTTCCTGGCCGAAACCGAAGGCGCCTTCGTGGCGCTGCTCGAAGAACATTTCGAAGCCGGCAAGACCTACAAGGCCAACGAGGCCGACTGGTTCGGCGGCCGCTGGAGCGGGTTCAACAAGCCGATGGACCCCGAGACCGCGCGGCGCTCGATGCGTATCACCGCCGTGACTCGATGAACAACTCGCGCATCCAGGCCGCGCACTCGGCAGCCGCCGCGATCGGCCAGGTGTGAACGGCTGTCAGGAAGCGCTGTTTTCTGGCTGTGAGGGCGCGGTTTTG
>JANLUV010000450.1:0-3382 GCA_031363685.1 Alphaproteobacteria bacterium
CCCGCGCCCATCCCGGCCAGGCTGGCATCGACGCGCAGCGCGCCGTTCTGCACCGCGACAAGGCTGTTGGCGACGCCGAGCGAGAGGTTGTGGTGGGCGTGGACGCCGCGCTGGGTTTCGGGCTTGAGCACACGGTCATAGGCCTGCAGGCGGGCGGCATATTCGTCCATGTTCATCGCGCCGCCGCTGTCGGTCACATAGACGCAGTGGGCGCCGTAGCTTTCCATCAGCAGCGCCTGTTGCGCCAGCGATTCGGGATCGGTCATGTGGCTCATCATCAGGAAGCCCGCGACGTCCATGCCGAGGCCCCGCGCGGCTTCGATGTGCTGCCTGCTGACGTCGGCCTCGGTGCAGTGGGTGGCGATGCGGACCGAGCGGACGCCGAGATCGTAGGCGCGCTTCAGATCGTGGACGGTGCCGATGCCGGGCAGCAGCAGCGTGGTGAGGACCGCATGTTCCAGCACTTCGGCCACCGCGCCGATCCAGTCCCAATCGGTATGGGCGCCGAAGCCGTAGTTGAAGCTGGAGCCTTGCAGGCCGTCGCCATGGGCAACCTCGATCGCATCGACCTTGGCCAGATCGAGCGCGCGGGCGATCGCCTTGACGTGATCCAGCCCGTACTGGTGGCGGATCGCGTGCATCCCGTCGCGCAGGGTGACGTCCTGGATGTAGAGCTTGGTCTGGACCGGATCGAAAGTCATGCTGGTGCTCCTTCCGTCATGCGCAGCGCGATCTTCTCGGCGGTTTTCAGCGCGGCTGAGGTCATGATATCAAGGTTGCCGGCATAAGCAGGCAGGTAATGCGCCGCGCCTTCGACTTCGAGGAACACCGAGACCTTGAGGCCGGTAAACTCGGTCCGGCCGGTTTCGGCCATTTCCGGGATGCGCAGCGGCTGGTTATCGCCGATCACTTCGAACTGGACTTCCTGCTTGAGCCGGTAACCGGGGACGTAGCCCTGCACTTCGGCGACCATCGCCTCGATGCTGGCGCGGATCGCATCGCGGTCGCCAGCTTCGCACAGGCAGTAGACGGTATCGCGCATGATCAGCGGCGGTTCGGCCGGGTTCAGCACGATGATCGCCTTGCCGCGCGTGGCGCCGCCGACATCGACGATGGCCTGGCTGGTGGTTTCGGTAAACTCGTCGATATTGGCGCGGGTGCCGGGGCCGGCGCTTTTGCTGGCGATCGAGGCGACGATTTCGCCGTAGTGGACCTTCGCCACGCGGTTGATCGCCGCGACGATCGGGATCGTGGCTTGTCCGCCGCAGGTGACCATGTTGACGTTGGGCGCATCGAGGTTGGCCTCGCCGTTGACCGGCGGGATCGTGTAGGGGCCAATGGCGGCCGGGGTAAGATCGATCACCCGCTTGCCGTGGGCCTGCAGCACCGCGTTGTTGTGCTGGTGCGCGCCGGCGGAGGTGGCATCGAACACGATCTTGATATCGGCGAATTCGGGCATGGCGACGAGGCCGTCGATCCCCCCGGCGGTGATGGGCACGCCCATCCGGGCGGCGCGCTTCAGCCCATCGGATTCGGGATCAATCCCGACGAACGCGCCCATTTCGAGCACATTGGACAAGCGCATGATCTTGATCATCAGGTCGGTGCCGATGTTGCCCGAGCCGATGATGGCCACGTTTGTCTTGCCCATGATTCAGGCCTTTCCGTATGTGAAGGAACATTCGCCAAGCCCGCCAATGACTGCGCGAACCCGGTCGCCGGGCTTCAGCGCCACCATCGGGCCGAGCGCACCGGCCAGCAGGATATCGCCGGCTTTCAGCGGTTCGCCCCGCGCGGCGAGGGTGTTGGCGAGCCACGCGGCGGCGTTGAGCGGGTGGCCCAGCGCGGCGGCGCCAACCCCGAGCGAAACGGTCTCGCAATTGATCTGCATGACCATCCCGGCAGTCCAGATATCGAGGCCGGGGAGCGGCTTACCTTGGTCTGCCAGGACGAAGAACGCGGATGAGCCGTTGTCAGCCACGGTATCGGCGAAGGTGATCTTCCAGTCGGCGATGCGGCTGTCGACGATCTCGATCGCGGCGTGGACGGTGGCGACGGCGGCGGCGACGTCTTCGGGCGTCGAATCGGTGGCCGGCAGGCCAGCGCCGAGGACGAAGGCGATTTCGGCCTCGGCCTTGGGCTGGATCGCGCGGGCCGGATCGAGGTTGCCGCCATCGGCAACGCGCATGTCATCGAACAGCACGCCGAAATCAGGCTGGTTCACGCCGAGCTGGGTCTGGACCGTCTTGGCCGTGAGGCCCGCCTTGCGCCCGACGATGCGGCGGCCCTGCGCTTCCCACAGCCGGGTGTTGATCGTCTGCACCGCATAGGCGCCATCGGCGTCAACCGGATCGAGCCCGTCGCGCAACGGCGGAACAGTGCCGCCGGTGTAGGCATCGCGCAGGCGGCGGGCGAGTTCTTCGTAAGTAGGGCCATCGGGGGCAATAGTGGTCATGCGGTTTCCTTGCCTTGACTTTCGCGGCGGAGATACGGCGGCGCGGGGGTTGTTGCCAGACCAGGTTGAAGGCTTATTCTTATCTGATGAGAAACGGCACACCCCGGATCGCCGCACTGGCGCGAACGCTCGACATGCTGGAGGCGGTGGTCGCGGACGGCGGTCTGCGCAGCGTGGCCGCAATTGCCCGCGACCTGGGCATCCCGGTGGCGACCGCGCACCGGCAAGTGACGACGCTGGTGGCGGAGCGGTACCTCACGCGGCTGGAGAACGGCCGCCACGTCGCCGGGCCGCGTTTGCGGGGCCTGCTGGGCCGGATTGACGAGAAGCAGATGGTCGCCAGTGCCGCCGCGCCGGTGCTGGAGCGGCTGGCGCGCAACCTGCGCTGCGTGGTGCAACTGGGTACGTTCGAGCATGACATGGTGACGTACCGGATCAAGGCCGGGCGCGGCGCGGGGGCGCTGTTCACCCGGACGGGCATGCAGCTGGAGGCCTATTGTTCGGGCATGGGCAAAGTGCTGCTGGCGCACCTGCCCGAGGGCGAGCGCGAGGCCTATCTGGCGACCGGCCCGTTCGTGGCGCTGACCGCGCAGACGATCACCGATCCCGCCGCGCTGCGAGCGGAACTGGAAAGCGTTCGCGCCGCAGATTTCGCGATCGATCGCGGCGAGATCGCCGAGGGGCTGCGCTGCGTGGCGGTGCCGGTTCGCGCGCCGGACGGGCGGGTGATTGCTGCGGCGTCGGTATCGCGCGGGGATGGTCGCGGGGACGACGATCGGGTGCTGGAGTTGCTGCGCGAGGCCGCACAAGAAATCGCACGGGCCTCGTTTCCGGGTGAATGATGGCTTGGCGTTAGTGCCATTTCGCCGCGTATCTTTGTCCCCCTGAGGAGGAGGATAGGTGAAGGTGTCCTTACGCCAGCGTGGA
>JANLUV010000463.1:0-4708 GCA_031363685.1 Alphaproteobacteria bacterium
CGTCTTGCCCGTGCCCGGCGGGCCATAAAGCAAAAAGCCCTTGGCCGGCCGGATACCCAGCCGGTGAAACGCGTCGGGGTTCTTGAGCGGCAGTTCCACCCCCTCGCGCAGGCGCTCCTGCGCCTCGCCCAGGCCGCCCACGTCGGACCAGCCGATGTTGGGCACCTGCACCATCACCTCGCGCATCGCCGACGGCTGCACGCGCTTCAGCGCCTTGAGGAAATCGTCGCGCGTGACCGAGAGGCTTTCCAGCACCTCGGGCGGGATCGTCTGCGCCTCGAGGTCCAGTTGCGGCATGATCCGGCGCACTACCTCGATCGCGGCCTCGCGGGCCAGTGCCGCAATGTCCGCGCCGACAAAGCCGTGCGTCGTGCGCGCCAGTTCGTCGAGGTCGACCCCCAGCGCCAGCGGCATCCCCCGGGCGTGAATGCCCAGGATCTCGCGGCGGCCCTTTTCGTCGGGGACGCCGATCACGATCTCGCGGTCGAACCGGCCCGGCCGGCGCAGTGCTTCGTCGATCGCATCGGGCCGGTTGGTCGCGGCGATCACCACGACGTTGGAACGCGCCTGCAGCCCGTCCATCAGCGTCAGCAACTGGGCGACCAGCCGCTTCTCCACCTCGCCATGGACTTCGGTGCGCTTGGGCGCGATCGAATCGATCTCGTCGATGAACACGATCGACGGCGCCCGTTTGGCCGCATTCTCGAAAACCTCGCGCAGGCGCTTTTCGCTTTCCCCATAAGCGGACCCCATGATCTCGGGACCGTTGATGGTGAAGAACGCAGCATCGCTTTCGTTGGCCACGGCCTTGGCCAGCCGCGTCTTGCCGGTGCCCGGCGGGCCATGGAGCAACACCCCGCGCGGCGGATCGACGCCCAGCCGGGTAAACAGTTCAGGATAGCGCAGCGGCAATTCCACCATTTCGCGCAGCTGGCGGATGGTGTCGCCAATCCCGCCGACATCGTCATAGTTCACGTCGGCGCGGTTGGTGCGCGGCTCCTCGAATTCCTCGCGCAGTTCGACATCGGTGTTTTCATCGATGTGGACGATGCCCTTGGGCACTGTCGACACCACCGACAGCCGGATCTGCGTCAGCGCATAGGCCGGCGCGTTGAACATCCGCGCGATCTGCGGCGGCATGTCGCGCACCTGCTGCTGGCCCGACGTTGCCACCAGGTCCCCCGCCAGCAGCGGGCGCTGGAAGAAGTTGCGCTTCAGCGCCTGAGCCGGGCCTTGCAGCCGCATGCCCTTCTGCGCGGGCGCGAAGACCACGCGCTGGGCCGGCCGCGATTCGCCCTTGCGCACCGTCACATGCTCGCCCGAGCCGACGTCGGCATTGGCGCGCTGCAACCCGTCGAGCCGGATCACCTGCAGCCCTTCGTCCTCGGTATAAGCCAGCACCGCGCGCGCGGCGGTCAGCCGCTTGCCAGTGATCTCGATCACGTCGCCTTCGGTCACGCCGATTTCGGTCATGGCGGCCTTGGGCAGCCGCGCAATGCCGTGGCCGCTTTCCTCCTGCCGCGCCGCCGCCACTTGCAACCGGGCCGTACGGTCGGTCACGCCTCGATCGGTTGCGCCAGCGCCTGCATCCGCCATGTCACTGTTCCGTCCTGCCAGGCTCGTGATGGGCCTGTCTCGTACCACAGCTAGGAACGGCGGCAGCCATTGCAAAGGGGCTGGCGCCCGCAAACATGCGCAAGCGTCGTTGGATTGCGGGCGCAAGCCACGGCGGAGGCGCAGGGCACGAGGCGAAAAAAGGCCCGGTCGTTGCCGACCGGGCCTTTGGAAGTTTTGGGAGAGGATGCCTGAAAGGCGATTTTGATATGCAACTTACCCTATTATTGTGCAAGTGCGAAAAGCGCTTTGCTAGTTGCAATTTATGCAAATGCAGTTGCGTCCAACTTACGGACGGCGGAAACGCAGGAGAAACCGGTCAGTCTTGCCGCGCACTTGCGGATCGAACACCTTGAGCGTGAGGTCATCATAACTGCGCTGCAGCGCATCGCTCGCGCCATCGGGCACGAATCCCGCAGCGATCATCGCCGTCGTGGCCGCCGCCGGATCGATCCGGTGGAGCGTGTCGGCGATCGCGGCAGTATCGCCGGCCGGACCGCGGTGGTCGGCCACGATTACGCGGCCGCCAGGCTTCACCGCCGTGAACCAGTTGGCCAGCACCGGCCGGGGATCACGGCCGGGCAGGAACAGGTCGTGAAAGACCAGGTGCGTGAAAATCACATCGACGCTGCGCGGCGCAAGGTCGGTGTTGTCTGCCACCATCACAGCGATATTGGGGTGGGCTGCGCGCAGCTTGTCCCACTGTTCGGCCTTGTAATATTTCGGACTTCCCAGCGCGACGACCCGGCCCTTGGGGCCCACCACGGCGGCGATCAGTTCGCTGTAATAGCCGCCGCCGGCAGCGAAGTCGGCTACCACCTCGCCCGCATGGATCTGAGCGAAAGCCAGCACGTCGGCCGGTTTGCGCCCTTCGTCCAGCGCACGGGTTTCCGAACTGCGGCGCGGATCGGCGACAGCGTGGGCATAGTCCATTCCCGCGACAGCAGCATGAACCGGGCGGGCCGGCTTCGCGCCTCCCGCTCCCGCCACGCACAGTGTTACCGCCGCCAGCAAGGCTCCGGCGAATCGAACAGATGACATCGGCAAATCTCCCCAAAGCAGGTTGGCTGCGGGAATAGCGCGCCTCAGGCCCAGGTCAAATCCCTAAGCCGCGCACCCAATCAATGCGCGAGCAGCCCCATCAATGCGCCAGCAGCAGGGCCGGACCGCTCGGATCTTCAAGGAAATAGCGCGTCACCCCGCCAAACAGGAACTCGCGCAGGCGGCTGTGCTTGAACGCCCCCATGACCAGAACTTGCGCCTCGAGCAGGACCAGCTCGCGCGCCAGCGTTTCCTCGATCGCGCCCAGCCGTTGCAGCACTTGCAGCTCGGCCTTGATGCCGTGGCGCGAAAGATAGACCACCGCGTCAGTTGCCGGAAAGCCTTCGGGCGAGTCTTCCACGGTCAGCACGGTAACCGCCGCGCACGTCGCCAGCAGCGGGACCGCGCAGCGCAGCGCATAGGCGGCCTGATTGCTGCCGTCCCACGCCACAGCCGCGTTGGTGAGCGGAAAGCACAGCGGCACATCGTCATTCACCGCCAGCACCGGCGCGCGAATCGCCATCGGCAAGTCGCTCGCCAGCGCCTCGCGCCGCGCCACGATCACCACGTCGGCCAGCCGGGCCGCGGCGGCGACCGCATCGACCGGCTCAGCCTCCGCGCGCAGAACGACGCATGGCACATCCTCGCGGGCGACTTGCGCATCGATCTCGCGGGCGAAGGTGTCGTCCTGCGCGATCGCATCTTTCATCGCTTCGGCAGCCACGGTCCCGCCGCCCATCGCGTCAATCGCGACATAGCGGCTGATCGGGGTATCGACGAGCAGCGTGACATGCCCCCCGGTCATCCGGGCGAGGGACAGGGCAGTTTCGATCCGCACCCGTCCGGCGGGGCTGGCATCGGCTTGGACAAGAACGGAGCGCATCGGCCTGACTCCTCATTCCACAATCTGGAATCACCTGAGCATGTTAGCACACGGATCGCGCTGATCGCGATCAATTCGATGGACAATTCCATCGGCAGTCGATGACGACTGTTCCGCGCCGCACGGCCGGTTCTTGTCATTAGATCACCGGGTTGCCGATTTTTCAGGTGCCTGATGACAGAATCGAAACGCTCGCCTAAAGAACCCGGACATAAGACGCGGGCTGCGCAGCCGTGTGCCTGCCCCTCGCCTGTTGTGGAGGATTGATTGAGTAAGGTTTACGCCGATGCGGGGTCCGCGCTTGCTGGATTGCTGCGGGACGACATGCTGATTGCCTCGGGCGGGTTTGGCCTCTGCGGCATTCCGGAACGGCTGATCGACGCGATCGTGGCGAGCGGGGTGAAGGGGCTGACCTTTGCCAGCAACAACGCCGGGATCGATGGCGAGGGGCTGGGCAGGCTGCTGCGCACGCGGCAGGTCCGCAAGATGATCTCCAGCTACGTCGGCGAGAACAAGGAATTCGAACGGCAGTACCTGTCGGGCGAACTCGAGGTGGAATTTTGCCCGCAAGGCACGCTGGCCGAGCGGATGCGCGCGGGCGGAGCGGGCATTCCCGGCTTCTACACCAAGACCGGGGTCGGCACACTGGTGGCCGAGGGCAAGGAAGTGAAGACCTTCGACGGCCCGAACGGACCGGCGGACTACATCCTCGAACGCGGGATCGTGGCCGACCTTGCGATCATCAAGGCGTGGAAGGCCGACACCACCGGCAACCTGGTGTTTCGCAAGACCGCGCGCAACTTCAACGGGCCGGCCGCGACCTGCGGGAAAGTCTGCGTGGTCGAGGTGGAGGAACTGGTCGAGGCCGGGCAACTCGATCCCGACAAGATCCACCTGCCGGGGGTTTACGTCCAGCGCCTGTTCGTCGGCGCGCCCTATGACAAGAAGATCGAATTCCGCACCGTGCGCACCCGGGAGACTGCATGATGCCCTGGACCCGCGATGAAATGGCCGCCCGCGCCGGGCGCGAACTGCAGGATGGCTTCTATGTGAACCTGGGTATCGGCATCCCGACGCTGGTGGCGAACCACGTGCCCGCAGGCATGACCGTGACGCTACAGTCAGAGAACGGGATGCTCGGCATCGGGCCGTTCCCCTATGACGACGAGG
>JANLUV010000468.1:0-2149 GCA_031363685.1 Alphaproteobacteria bacterium
TCCGCAAGCTGCTCGAAGTGCTGCACCGGCTGGTCGAACAGTGCAATAGCGTGGTGGTGATCGAGCACAACCTCGATGTGATCAAGACGGCCGACTGGGTGCTCGATCTGGGCCCGGAAGGCGGGGTGCGCGGAGGCGAACTGGTGGCCGAAGGTACGCCCGAACAGGTCGCCGCGCACCCGCTCAGCTTCACCGGGCATTATCTGAAGCCGCTGCTGGCGCGCTGACGGGCGGAGGCGGGCGATTGCCCGTCAATCGCGCCTTGTGCCGCGTTCCTTGCCGGGTGTAGCATTGCTGCCGGCCCGGGTGAGGGCGCTGCCCTTTCTCCACGGGCCTGCCACCCTTTCTCCACGGGTCAGGAGGAGAGATGCCATGACCACACCGTCCGTCCGTCCGTCCCGCCTGCTTGCCGCGAGCCTGTTGGCGGCCTGTTTCATCCCCGCTGCCGCGTTTGCTGCATCGACCACGCTCAAGGCCACACTTGATGGCGCCAGCGCAACCCCGGCTGGCGATCCTGACGGCACCGGCGGTTTTACCGTCACCGTCGATCCCGAAACCAATGACTTCTGCTATACACTGTGGGGCGAAAATATCGCCGCGCCGACCATGGCGCATGTCCACTCGGGCGCCGCCGGGGCCAACGGGCCGCCGGTCATCACCATCGACGTAACCGGCAAGGACGACAACGTCTGCGTCGCGGTCGACAAGGCCAAGCTGGAGCCGATCGTCGCCAACCCGGCCGGATACTATATCAACATCCACACCGCGGACTTCCCCGGCGGCGCTATCCGCGGGCAGTTGAGCAAGTAGCAGTCAGGCCAACTGGCCAAGGGCAGTGCCGGAGCGGTGAGGGGCGTTTGTCCCCCTCGACCTTTGCTCGGGCAGAACGTGGATCAAGCCAACGACAAATGGGACCGGCATTGCTGCCAGCCCCATTCTTGCCTGCCGTTCATTGCCGGGCAATTCCTGGCGGTTGCCTGTTCCGGATGCGCCGGGAACGAGCCCCGTCACCCCGGTTGTCCGGACCGTGAAGCCAGTCCGCAGACCGGCTCACGGGTTCAAGGTGGAGAACGAGCTGGTCGCGGTGACGCTTACCGAGCACCCCGACGTTTAGGCACCGGGGGGTGCTGCGCATCGTGATGCTCGTCGCATCGGACCCGGCCGGTTTCGGCCAGCGCTGGCGCGCTGCCTTCCCCAAGCCGTCGCTCATCCCTCCTGACCGGCGGTCCCCCGACCAGCGCCGTCGCCTTGCGGCATGGACGTCTGGTCTGGCGGACCGGCAACCGATCCATCAATGGCGATCCATCATTGGTGAACCATCAATGGCCTTGCCCACTCCGATCGGCGTGCGGAAAGCTTGCGCCTCCATTGGCCGACGGCCTGGCGGGTCCGGTCCCGGCAGGCGGTGGCTGGGATGGGGAAACACGGCCCAAGGGCAATTTTCCACACCGTCGCCGACCGCCTGCCGGTTCCGTGATCGCTTGTTCGGCCGAACTGTCCGGGTTTCTCCGGTCTTGGCGGAGCAAGCTCCGTGCGACCTTTGCAATCCCGGTGCATTTCGAGCCGCAAAAGCGGTCGACCGTCAGCGCGCCTCTCGCAAGTATCTGCGGTTCGCCAAGATTGTCCCGAAGGGCGCCCGAGGCGTGTTTTCCGATACTGCTGCGGGCAGCGCCGCCGTCTCGATCAAATAAGAAACCCTTTAAATACCGCGCTTTACCGCAGTATTTCGGAAGGCTTCCAACCGTCTCGATGGATCAAAGCTGCGCTTACGAACCGAGTCGTTCAAGCGGCTCAGGGCGGACTTATCCACAGGCGCCCGTCAGAGTGGTGGATAAGTCACCTATGGCGGTGGACAGAATCAGGAGAGGCGATCCGCGGGCGTCGTTTTGCTGGCGTCCCACCCCCCGCGAGGGGCCGCCGTAGCCTAGCGAGCGTTGCGCTGGGCAAGCAGGCGCAGGCGCAGCGCGTTGAGCTGGATGAAGCCTTGCGCGTCCTTCTGGTCGTAGGCGCCAGCATCGTCCTCGAACGTGACGTGCCGTTCCGAGTAGAGCGAATCCGGCGACTGGCGCCCGACCACCGAAGCCATGCCCTTGTACAGCTTGAGCCGGACGGTGCCCGCAACCCGGGCCTGGCTGAGATCGATCGCGGC
>JANLUV010000430.1:0-2807 GCA_031363685.1 Alphaproteobacteria bacterium
CAGGAACACTGCCGGGATCGCCTCGTCGCCGTGGACGTCGATCGCGAAATGCACGCCCGTTGCATCCATCGCATTGCGGATTGCCAGTACTTCGGGCGATCGCTCGGCGGTCGGCTCATGCCACTCGCGATTAAGGTTCACACCCGCCGCATTGGTCCGCAAATGCCCGCGCGCCGATCCGTCTGGATTGGCATTGGGCACGATGTGGAACCGGCACTTTTCGCGCAGCGTGCGCCCCCACGGGTCGGCCGGGTCGGTCAGCAGGTCCAGCGCGCCCTCGACCCACCACTCCGCCATCGTCTCGCCGGGATGCTGGCGGGCATAGAACCACACCTGCACGTCGCCGCCGCCCAGCTCGATGCAGTCGATCGGCTGGCCATCTAGGCTGGTGCCCAGGCAGCGGGTGGTGACGCCCTCGTTCTGCGCCGCCGCCGCGATCAGGTCGTGGTGACGCTCCATCGCATAGGGCGCGAAATAGGCGAACCATGCGCTGTCGCCCTCGGGCTGGTGGCGGATGGTCAGCGTCCCGCCGTCCACTTCGCGCTCCCACGTGGTGGCGGCGCGGCCCCAGAATTCGCGGTCCTCGGAACAGGCGGCGCGATAGCCGCTCCACCCGTTTGGATAGGCCGATCCGGCCAGCCCGGTCAGCTTCAGCACCAGCTCGCGCCCGCCAGCATTGCTGGCGCGGAAGTGGAACCACTGGAAAAAATCCGACTGGTTGTCCCGCCGGATCGCCAGCCGCGCTTCGGCGCCGTTCACCGACAGGACTTCGATATTGCCTGAATCGAACCGCGAATGGATCAGGATGTCGGTCATTTGGCTCCGGTGGTGCTGGTCGCATCGGGCTTGACCAGCACGGTCTCGCCCGAACGGCCGGGAAAGTCCTTGAACAACGCTGCCGCAAGTTGCGCGGCCCCCAGCTGCGTCGAGGCGAGCGGCGAATCAGCCCGGACGGTAAACTCGGCCCGGCCTTCCCACAGTACGTTGCGCGTGGCGCGGTCGCGGATCATCACGCCCAGCAGCGTTTCGGTCATTGCCGGCGGCCGCCCGGACAAGTCCAGCCCGACGCCCAGGCCCACGCCTGAACCATAGCTGCCGGTCGATCCGCCCAGCCCGACGCTGACCGGATTGCGATTGCGCTCGGGCCGGAAGGTGCGGCGCTCCAGCCGCACTTCGGCGATCTGCGCGCCAGTCCCGCTCAGCACTTCCTGATACCCGGCGCGCTGCAGTTCGCCGCCCACTGCGTATTGAAAGCTGCGCAGTTCCAGCGAAGCGGGGTCCATCCCCGCCGCCGCCTCGACCGCGATCGGACCATGGCCGAGCATCGCGGTATCGGGCACGTGAAACCGCGTTACCTGAACTGGCCCGGTCGGCGCGACACAAGCCCCGAGCAACGCCAGAGGCAGTGCCGCCGCAAACAGTCGTGAACGCATTACCAATCCTCGTGGGGGCCAATCGTCGCGCGGCTCGGTCAGGCGAACTTGTGCCCTGCCGTGGCGATTTGCAAGGGTTCATGGACGGTGCTGTCAGGGGTATTGGGGGCCATTGCCCGACGTGCCCGGAAAGTGATCGAACAGCGCGCTGGCCAGCCGCGCGGCAATCGCGCCGTCGGTCCACTTCTCGTCGCCCTCGCGGGTGTTGATGTCGGCGCGGGCTTCCCACAATACGGCGCCGGTCGCCTTGTCGCGGATGCGGGCTTCCAGCCGGGTGGCGATCAGCGCCGCGCGCGGCTTGGTCAGGTCGACGTTCACCGCCATCCCCACCATCGAGCCGCGGTTGGACACGCCGACGGCCATTTCGCCGCTCACCGGGCTGCGCTTGTCCTCCTGCGGAACAATGACGTCGTGGCTGATGTGCAGTTCGGCGATCTGGGTCGCGGCCTCGGCCGGGCTGTCGGTGCGATAGCCCACTTGCGTCAGTTGATCGATCACCGCCGCTTCATACGTCGCCAGTTCGCGGCTTTCGACGCCCGATCCGGTCGGCGCGCCAGTCACCGTCACCACGCCGTGCCCCAGCGCGCTGGCCGCGTCTCCTTCCGCAGTGAAGCGCGCAACCACCACGTGGCCCTCGGGCGGACCTTCGGCGTGACGGGTACGGCTGAACCTGTAACTTGGCGAATCCCACGAATCCCGGCCCCCACCCCAACCATCGTCACGCCAGCTATCGCCGCCCCAGCCGCCCGGCCGCGCCAGCGCCGGGCTTGCCGCAGTCAGCGCAAGCAGCAGGGCCAGAACCCCCGGGCGCGCGTGAAATCGATTTAGGGGCATCGCGGATTTCGTCCTTTCGTCGCCCCCATGGCACGGGCTATCCCTCGCAGGCTTGCGGGCGGATGAACAGCCCGCGTTGGGGAGGCCGGTTTAACAATGCTGGCATGAAGACCGTGCTAGCGGCGGCTGACATCCCAAGGCCATGATACCAGGAGCGATTCGTGACATGACCGAGAAAGTCCCCGTCCCAGTTCCCGTGCTCGTTACCGGCGGCGCCGGCTATATCGGCAGCCACGCGGTGCTGGCGCTCACGGACGCGGGCTGGCCCGTTGCCGTGATCGACAACCTGACCACCGGTTTCCGCTTCGCCATTCCCGATGGGGTGCCGCTTTACGAAGGCGATATCGAGGATGCGGACCTGCTGGCGCGGATCTTCGCCGAACAGGGCACGCAAGCGATCATGCACTTCGCCGGATCAATCGTGGTGCCGGAATCGGTCGAGGACCCGCTCAAGTACTATCACAACAACACCGTAAAAAGCCGGGCACTGATCGCCGCCGCCGTAGACGCGGGCGTGCCGCACTTCATCTTCAGCTCGAC
>JANLUV010000452.1:0-1648 GCA_031363685.1 Alphaproteobacteria bacterium
CCTCGACCGCAGGCGACGTGACGGTGGCGAGCGGCGGAACGATCACCGTGCCAAGTGGCCCGGCGATCACCGTCAATTCCGCCAACACGGTGACGATCGCCAGCGGCGGCAGACTGACCATCAGCCCGTCGAGCAATTCGGGCGGCATCCTCGTCAACCCGGGGATCGCCAGCACGGTCGCGAATGCCGGCACGATTTCGGTGACCGAGAACTACACGGTCGGCGTGCAGACCGGGACCACCATCGCCGCAGGCCCGATCGCCAATACCACCGGCCGCTATGGCATCGCGGTTGGCAACGGCGCCAGCGGGTCGCTGACCAACACCGGCACAATTTCCGTGAAGGGGCTCAATTCCGCTGGCATCCTCGCCAGCGGGACCTATACTGGCAACATCACCAACAACGGCGCCATCGGCGTCACGGGCGATGGCAGCATCGGCATTTCCATCCAGGCCCTGACCGGTAACCTGGTGGTCGGCGGAACGGTTGGCGTGGTCGGCTCGGGCGCGCAAGGGGTGGTCGCCGCGGGCAACATCACCGGCGCGTTGAGCATCCAGGGCACAATAAGCCAGGTTACGTCATACACCACCGACACCAACACCACCCAGACCTTGTCGGGCGCAGCGGTGAACGCCGGCAAAGCGGCGGTCGAAGTGGTCGGCAACGTCACTGGCGGGATCCAGATCTACGCGCCGTGCTCGCCCACCACGGTATCGAGCGTCGCTTCCTGCACACCGACCGGTAGCGCCACATCCACCGGGTCGATCACGGCGGTGGGCAACAACCCGGCGCTGCAGATCGGCGGGGCGGACCCGATCACGATCGGCGGAACGGCCGCCTCGATCGACGGCACTCCGTATTCGCTGGCGGTCGATGGCGCGATCACCGCCAACGGGACTTTCGAGGGGACCAACGCCGTTGCCGTGGTGATCGGCGGCCAGGGCGGCGCAGTGACGCTGACCAAGGGCATCGGCGTGACCGGGACGATCAGCGCAACCGCCGTCAACACCGCCACGGCGAACGCCACCGCAACCGCCGTGCTGATCAATGCCGGATCGACCTCTACCGCGCTGACCAACAGCGGCACGATCAAGGCCGCCCTCAGCCGGACCGGCGGGACCGCCGCCTATGGCGTGCGCGATCTGTCGGGCACGCTGACCACGCTGACCAACCATGGCATTATCTCGGCCACGTTGGGCGCGACATCGGCGGCGATCGACCTTTCGGCCAACACCTCGGGCGTGACGGTGACCCAGTCGCTCAGCGCCTATCAGGCGGCGCTGCAAGCAGCCGAGCAAGCCAAATCGACTTACAGTTACGCGACCAGGACAATCTATACCGCGATGGTCGGCGATATCCTGACCGGTAGCGGCAATGACGTAATCGCGCTCCGGTCGGGGACCATTTTCGGCAATGCGGTGCTTGGCGGCGGGACCGACCAGGTCCAGCTGTCGGGTGACGGCATCTGGGTGGGCGACCTGCACTTCGGCACGGGTACAGCCACGGTCAGCGTGGCTGGCAGCTCGATCCTGACCGGCGCGCTATTCCTGGCGGACCAGCCGGCCACGCTGACCATCGGCGGTACCGCAGCGTTCCTGGGCACCGGGATCACCGGCGGATCGCAGCTGGCGGTGACGGTCAACGGCGG
>JANLUV010000473.1:0-6391 GCA_031363685.1 Alphaproteobacteria bacterium
CAAGACTGCGGCGCTGACCGCGCGGCTGGGCTGGCTGGTCCTGTCGCGCCGCGCCTGGCCGAGCGAGATCCTGTGCGTCACGTTCACCAACAAGGCTGCGCGCGAAATGCGCGAGCGGGTAGGGCAGCTGATCGGCCCGGCAGTGGAAGGGATGCCGTGGCTGGGCACGTTCCACGCTATCGCCGCGCGGATGCTACGGCGCCATGCCGAACTGGTCGGTCTGCAATCCAATTATACGATCATCGACACCGACGACCAGTTGCGCCTGCTGAAACAGCTGATCGTGGCCGCAGGGCTGGACGAAAAACGCTGGCCGGCCAAGCAACTGGCGGGCCTGATCGACCGGTGGAAGAACCGCGGGCTCAACCCCGGCGATCTTGATGCGGTGGAGAACGAGGCTTATGCAAACGGGCGCGGGCAGCAGTTCTACCGGCTTTACCAGGATCGGCTGAAAACGCTGAACGCCTGCGATTTCGGTGACCTGTTGCTGCACATGCTGAACATCCTGCGGACCGAGCGCGAAGTGCTGGAGCTGTACCGCCAGCGGTTCAAGTACATCATGGTGGACGAGTATCAGGACACCAACCAGGTGCAGTACCTGTGGCTGCGCCTGCTGGCGCAGGAACGGCGGAACATCTGCGTGGTAGGTGACGACGACCAGTCGATCTATTCGTGGCGCGGCGCGGAAGTAGCCAACATCCTGCGGTTCGAAAAGGATTTTCCCGCCACGAAAGTGATCCGGCTGGAGCAGAACTATCGCTCTACGCCCGATATCCTGGCCGCCGCTTCGGGCCTGATCAACGCCAATTCGCAACGCCTTGGCAAGACACTGTGGACCGAGCAGGGCGGCGGCGACAAGGTGCGCGTGATCGGGGTGTGGGACGGCCCGGAAGAAGCGCGCCGGATCGGCGAGGAGATCGAGCGGCTGGAGCACGAAGGCGCCTCGCTCAACCGCATCGCGATCCTAGTCCGCGCGCAGTTCCAGACGCGTGAGCTGGAAGACCGGTTCATCCAGATCGGGCTGGCCTACAAGATCGTCGGCGGTTTCCGCTTTTACGAGCGCGCCGAGATCCGCGATGCGCTGGCCTATCTGCGGCTGATCGCGCAGCCGGCGGACGATCTGGCGTTCGAGCGAATCTACAACAGCCCCAAGCGCGGGCTGGGCGACAAGACGCTGGAAAAGCTCCACCGGTTTGCCCGGGGCAACGGCGTGCCACTGATGCGGGCCGCGCTGGAAATCTGCGATACCGACGAGCTGCCCACCCGTGCCCGGACCACGCTGGTGGCGCTGATGCGCGATTTCGCCCGCTGGCGCGAACAGATCGGCACGCTCGGCCCGGCGGAACTGGCCCGTACTGTGCTGGACGAAAGCGGTTACACCCCCGCGTTGCAGGCGGTACGCACGCCTGAAGCAGCGGGGCGGCTGGAAAACCTGTCGGAACTGGTCCGCGCCATGGAGGACTACGAGACGCTGGGCGATTTCCTCGAACACGTCAGCCTGGTGATGGACAATGACCGCGCCGACGATGCCGAAAAGGTCACGATCATGACCATCCATGCGGCCAAGGGGCTGGAATTCGACCAGGTGTTTCTGCCCGGCTGGGAAGAAGGCGTGTTCCCCTCGCAGCGGGCGATGGACGAAGGCGGGCTGGCCAGCCTGGAGGAGGAACGGCGGCTCGCCTATGTGGCGATCACCCGGGCGCGGCGGCGGTGCACGATTTTGCACGCGGCCAACCGGCGGATTTATGGCCAGTGGACCAGTTCCATCCCCTCGCGCTTCGTGGCGGAGATTCCGGACGAGCATGTGACGGTGGAAACCACGCTGGCCGGCGGCGCATCATTGTGGCGGGCGCAATGGTCGGAACGGGACGATCCGTTTGCCCATGTCGCGGCCGCCCCGCCTGCGCGCGGAACGACGCGGGGACCGGGCTGGCAGCGCGCGGCGGCGGGCGCCTATGATCCCACCCCGCGCCGGATTGCCGAACCCTCGCGCAGCACCGCCAGCTTCGCCGCCAGGCCGCGCCAGGACGTGGCCGTGGGCGCGCGCGTGTTCCACGAAAAGTTCGGCTATGGCACCGTGGCGGCGCAGGAAGGCAACAAGCTGGAGATTGATTTTGAAACGGCCGGGCGCAAGCGCGTGATCGACAGCTTCATCAAGCTGGCGGATTAGCGGGACGCAACGTTCTTACTCCGGCGGGGCAGGAGTTCCGGCTGGTGCCCCGCCACCACCCTGCGGGTGGTCCCCCGCCCCGGAACGGGGGGGAAGCGCGGTGGCTTCGGACTTCAGTCCGGCCTTGACCGAGGCCGGCAGGGTGAATGCCTTGGCGGCGCGCTTTGGGCACAGTTCCATCAGGTGCCGGTAACGCTGCTTCAGGTAGAGATCGCGTGAAGCGGTATAGGGATCATTGGTTTCCTCGCGGATACGCTGCAGATCGGCCTCCATTTCGACGCGGACGTTCAGGGTGTCGATCACTGCCGCCGGAAGCGCATAATAGGGCTTGTTGAACGGCTTGCCCGCGACGAACGGGAAAAAGGCGCGGTCCATCGTGACGCCGATCACATCGCGCAGCGTGGTCGGGCCGATCAACGGCAGGAACAGGTACGGACCCGAGCCGATGCCGTAACAGGCAAAGGTATCCTCAAAGCCGTTGAGCTTGCGCGGCAGGTTGAACGGCTTGCGCTTGGCCACGTCGATCACGCCGGCCACGCCAAGGGTGGAATTGACCGCGAACCGGCCGGCCGTGCGGAGCGCCTTGCCGGGTTTGAGCTGGAGCATGAAGTTTACGAAAACCACCGGCTCGCGCAGGTTGGTCAGGAAATTGCCAAGCCCATCACGAACCGGCTCGGGCAGCGCGCGTTCATACGCCCTGGCCACCGGCCCGACGACGGCGCGATCGACCCCCTGGATCACTGCATAGGACTTGGCATTGGCCGTTGCCAGCGGGTCGCCCGGGATAGCAGCGTTGCCCGAAACCACGATGTCGCCCTGCGCGGCCGGGGGGCCGGACGGAGTCGGCCCAGGTTGCGGGACAACCACGGTCGGTTGTGGTTCCGGCACCGTCTGACCGGGCGCGAGCGCCGGGTCCGAAACGGCAGGGCTTTGGCTCGCAGCGGTAGTGGCGGGACCGGTGGTTACGGGACTGGCGTCAACCGGCGCGGCGGCCATGACCAGCGCCAGCGCGGGCGCGGCGAGGATCAAGCATCACCCCGGCCAGTGCGAACTGCAAGTCGAGTTGATCCTGACGCCACGTTCATCCCTTGATCGGCCAATGGTGCATCGGCGGCCAGCGCCGTAACATGAGCCACCTGTGATCGGTAACACCACCACGCGCCTGCAACATATACGTCATAAAGGGGGCGCGCAACGCCACCCTAAAACTCTCCGCAATTGCTTGCAAATACAGCTTTTATAGTGCCGAAACGTTCAGGAACCCCGGAATCGGGCCATTCCATTCACCCGCTTCCACGGGCGTTTCGGCGATCCGGACGGATGTGGGTTCACGCTCGCGCTCGATCTGCGGTTCGGCGCTGTCCTTGTTGTAGCCGGACTTGCGCTCGGCCCGCTCACGCTTGGGCCGGTCTTCGGGGGGGGGCCGGTCTTCGCGGACGGGCCGGTCTTCGCGGACGGGCCGGTCTTCGCGGACGGGCTTGTCCTCGAGGACGGGCTTGTCCTCGCGTGCTGGCTTGTCCTCGCGGACAGGCTTTTCGGCCCGGGGTGCGCGGGCTGCGCGCGGTTCCCGTTCCTCACGGGAGGTACGTTCCTCACGGGGGGCGCGGGCCTCGCGCGGAGGACGCGGTTCGCGGGCGGGCCGTTCGGCGCGGGCCGGGGCCGCTTCCGCTGTCTCGCCATCGAACGTGAAGACCGGAATGACCATCCCGGTCAGCTTTTCGACATTGCCGATTGCCTCGGCATCTTCGTCGGTCACCAGGGTGAAGGCGCGGCCGGTGGCGCCGCCGCGCCCGGTCCGGCCGATGCGGTGAACGTAATCGTCCGGGTGCCACGGCGTGTCGTAGTTGAACACGTGGCTCACGCCCTTGACGTCAAGCCCGCGCGCGGCGACGTCCGAGGCGACGAGGATATTGATGTCGCCGTCCTTGAACCGTTGCAGTTCGGCAATGCGCTGCGACTGTTCCATGTCGCCATGGATCTCGCCCGCAGAGAAACCCGAAGCCTTCAGGCTTTTCGCCAGTTCGCGCACGGTGGTCTTGCGGTTGGCGAAGACGATCGCGGTCGTGACATTGTCGGAGCGCAGCAGGTGGCGCAGCGTCTCGCGCTTGCCCCGACTGGTGGTCTTGACCTTGTGCTGGACGATGTTGGTGGGCGAGGTCGCCGGACGGGAAACCTCGATGTATTTGGGATTGCTGAGGAACTTGTCCGCCAGCTTCTTGATCGGCGGCGGCATCGTGGCCGAGAACAGCAGCGTCTGGCGATTGGCCGGAAGCTTGGAGCAGATCGTCTCGATATCGGGGATGAAGCCCATGTCGAGCATGCGGTCCGCTTCGTCGATGACGAGCAGGTTGCAGCCGGTCAGCAGGATCTTGCCGCGTTCGAACAAGTCCATCAGGCGGCCGGGCGTGGCGATCAGCACGTCGACGCCGTCCTGCAGCGCCTTGATCTGATCGCCCATCTGCACGCCGCCGATCAGTAGCGCCATCTTGAGATCGTGGTTCTTGCCGTACTTCTCGAAATTCTCGGCAACCTGGGCCGCCAGTTCGCGGGTCGGTTCGAGAATGAGCGAGCGCGGCATCAACGCCCGGCGGCGGCCGTGGGCCAGGATATCGATCATCGGCAGGACGAAACCAGCGGTCTTGCCGGTCCCCGTCTGGGCGATGCCGATCAGGTCGCGCATCATCAGCACGGCGGGGATTGCTTGCGCCTGGATCGGAGTCGGCTCGGAATATCCGGCGGACACGACCGATTGCTGCAATTCGTCAGACAGGCCGAGGTCGGCAAAATTCATAGGCTTGGTTCGATTTCCGGGATAAAGCAGGGCTCCGGCGGGTGCCCGGGGGCGTACCTGCCGGCCGGTCGCGCCAGCGTTTCAGGCGGCGGCGAAACTCTCGGCGCCCTAGGCGCATTGCGCGCGCAAAGTCAAGGAAATGCGGCTGTTGCGAACGCGAAAAGCGGGATTGCCTATTCGTCCCGATCAGCGCGCGCTATTCGTCGTCGTCGCCGATCTCGACCAGCTGACGCAGCTTGCCCAGCGCGCAATTCGCGCCCGAGCGCGAATGGAGCATGTCACGCCCCGAGCAGAGCATCCCGTCGGCGGTCCGTTCAAGATAGAAACCGGAATAGAAATCGCGCGCGTTGCACGCCTTTTCGAGCGCGGCGCTGACGATTTTCTGGTCGCGCATGAACAGCACCAGCTTGCTTTGCGGCGTGACCTGCACGCCGGCAATGCCGGATACCGGTACGCATTGCGCCATGCGCCGTTCTTCAAGGCGGGGACCGATCCCGCGGGTGGGCAGATCGGCGAACAAGTTACGGCGCCAGTCGGGCGGGCCGCGGCGCGGATCAGGCATCGGCGCGCGGCCGATCGGCGACGGGGCAATGCGGATGATCACGCGCTGTTCGATCCGGACCTGATCGGCCCGTTGGCCGCGCAAACTGTCGACCATGTCGCGAAAGCTGCGGAATTCCTCGTCGCCCGGCGCGGTGGAATCGGGCCGCCCGTCGACCGTCAGGCCCGCCCCCGCCCCGGCCCCGGCCCGGACCATGACCGTCACGTCCTGCTGGTCCGGCAACACGCCGGGCGTTACCGCGATCGGCAGAACCGCCAGAACCGGAGCAAGCAGGCCAACAAGGGGATTCATTTCGGTCGAACGTCTCCAGCCATGCCGCGCATCGAAGGCGTTTGCGGCGGCGATCCACAGCGCTGCCATAAGCCCCCCGCTTGAACACCCGCTTAACTTGCCGACCAGCCCGTTGCCAAGCACCCTTGGATGCTGGCGAGCAATTGCACGCTATGGCATAGGCTGCCGCCATGACCGCCGAAGTTATTGCTCGTCAAACCTTCCTGACCGAAGCCGCCGCGCTGCTCGGCCCGCGCGGGCTGACCGCCGATCCGGACCTGGTCACGCCGTGGCTGACCGACTGGCGCGGGCGCTATACCGGCCGCGCGCTGGCGATGGCTGCGCCCGCCAGCACGGCCGAACTGGCCGAACTGGTCAAGCTGTGCGCGCGTTACGCGGTCCCGCTGGTTCCGCAAGGCGGCAACAGCGGGATGTGCGGCGGCGCCACCCCGGACGAGAGCGGCCACGAACTGCTGCTTTCGCTGCGGCGGATGGATGCGATCCATAACCTGGACGTCGCGGCCCGGCAGGTGACCTGCGGCGCCGGGGTGATCCTGGAACACCTGCACAATGCCGCCGAGGCGCAGGGCTTGCGCTT
>JANLUV010000504.1:0-2132 GCA_031363685.1 Alphaproteobacteria bacterium
GCCGAGTATCAGGGCGCCTACAAGGTCACGCAGGGGCTGCTGGAAGAATTCGGACCCAAGCGTGTGATCGATACCCCGATCACTGAATACGGCTTTGCCGGGATCGGCGCTGGCGCGGCGATGGGGGGCCTGCGCCCGGTCGTCGAGTTCATGACCTTCAACTTCGCGTTGCAGGCGATCGATCACATCATCAACTCGGCCGCGAAAACCAACTACATGTCGGGCGGGCAGATGCGCTGCCCGATCGTGTTCCGCGGGCCGAATGCCGCCGCATCGCGCGTCGGCGCGCAGCACAGCCATAACTTCGCGCCGTGGTACGCCAGCGTTCCCGGGCTGGTGGTGATCGCGCCCTATGATGCAGCCGATGCCAAGGGCTTGCTCAAGGCCGCGATCCGCAGCGAAGACCCGGTGGTCTTCCTCGAAAACGAACTGGTCTATGGCCGCAGCTTCGAACTGCCCGAACTCGATGACCACGTCGTGCCGATCGGCAAGGCGCGGATCGTGCGCGAGGGCAAGGACGTGACGATCGTGTCCTACTCGATCGGGGTCGGACTGTCGCTCGAAGCGGCCACGCTGCTGGCGGCCGAGGGGATCGAGGCCGAAGTGCTCGATCTGCGCACGCTGCGCCCGCTCGACACGGCGGCCGTGCTCACCAGCCTGGCTAAGACCAACCGCGTGGTGGTGGCGGAAGAGGGCTTCCCGGTCTGCTCGATCGCGTCGGAAATCATTGCGCTGTGCATGACCGAAGGGTTCGACCACCTTGATGCCCCGGTCCTGCGGGTCTGCAACGAAGACGTGCCGCTGCCCTATGCCGCCAACCTCGAAAAGGCCGCGCTGATCGATACGGCGCGGATCGTGACGGCGGTCAAGCAGGTCTGTTATCGCTGAACATGCTGATTTGATGGGCCAGTTGCCGCCGCTGTCGCGGCTGGCGCTGGCCTATGCCCCGGCGCGTGCGCGGCCGGACTGGCTGACGCTGCTGGCGCTCGATGCGCGGCTGGCCAGCCTTGTCCGGCAGGCGCGCGAGCCGATGCTGGCGCAATTGCGGCTGGCGTGGTGGCGTGATCGGTTCGCGGCCGATCCGCATGGCTGGCCCAAAGGCGATCCGCTGCTGGCGCGGCTGGCCGAATGGGGCGAGCCGGTCCGTGCGCTGGGCAAACTGGTCGATGGCTGGGAAGCCCTGCTCGGCGAAGCGCCGCTGCCCGCCGAGGCGCTCAGCGAATTCGCCAATGGCCGGATCGCCGCGCTGGCGGCGCTGGCGCACCGGCTTGATGCACGCGATACTGTGGTGGTCACCATGGGCCGGCGCTGGGCCTGTGCCGATCTGGCGCTGCATCTGGGCGATCCCACCGAACGCGCCGCCGCCGCAGCGCTGCTGGACCAAGCCGCGCCCGGCGGACGCACCCCGCGGCTGCTGCGCCCGCTGGCGCTGTTGTCGGGCCTGTCCGAACGGGCGTTGCGGCGCGGGGCGGGGGAGGCATTGTCCGGTCCCGGGGCACTGCTCGCCGCGATCCGGCTTGGCATCACCGGCGGGTAGGCTATCGTCGCCTGCAAGGGATTACGGGCGTGGATTTACGGGGGGCAGGATGAATCGCACGGTTCTGGGGGCATTTGCCACCTTGCTGCTGGTGGCGGCGGGGTTGTTCTGGTGGCAAGGGCGCGCCGCGATCGATCCGGGCAAGCTGCCGCAACTGGCGCTGGCCGCGCCGACAGACGGGCTGCCGAGCGCAGACGGGCGCGGGCTGCACGGCCCCGCGCTGCCCGCCGCGACCGAGGAAACGAAGGAACAGCGCCGGTTCGACCGGTTCGACAAGAACCGCGACAACCGGATCACCCGCACCGAACTGCTCGCTGCCCGCGCGGCGGCGTTCCGCAAGCTGGATGTGGACGGCAACAACCTGCTGACGTTCGAGGAATGGGCAGTGCGCACCTCGAACAAATTCAAGGACGCCGACGGCAACGGTGACGGCGCGCTTGACCGGGTGGAATACACCGCCACCAAGCCCAAACCGAAACTGCATCCGCAGTGCAAGTGCGCCGGACCGGCGCCGAACGGCAAGGCGGCGCCCGCCCGAACTGCGCCCGAGCCCGAGCCCGAGTTAGACGATGACGGGGATCCAGCCGGCTAGGTC
>JANLUV010000505.1:0-4926 GCA_031363685.1 Alphaproteobacteria bacterium
TCGAAGGCTGGCTCGACACCGGCGACATGGGTTACATGGCCGACGGTTATCTGTTCATCGTCGGCCGGGCGAAGGACATGATCATCATCAACGGCAAGAACCACTGGCCGCAGGATATCGAATGGGCGGTGGAGCAACTGCCCGGTTTCCACCAGGGCGATATCGCCGCCTTTGCCGTCCAGTCCGAAAACGGCGAGGAAGTGCCCGCCGTGCTGGTGCATTGCCGCGTCTCCGATCCGGCGGAACGGCGCAAGCTGCACGATCAGATCCGCGACAAGGTCCGCTCGATCACGGGGATGAACTGCGTGGTCGAACTGGTCCCGCCGCGCACCCTGCCGCGCACCAGTTCGGGCAAGCTGAGCCGCGCCAAGGCACGCAACCTGTATCTTTCCGGCGAAATCCAGCCCTATCTGCTCGCTGCCTGAGGCAAAATAGCCGCCTGACGGAATAAACGGGCCGCTGGCACGTTATGGGACTATACGTAGTTCAGGCACTTGACCTGCCGGCGAAAACAAATTTGTTAGTGGGTCGAAACGACGAAAACATAACCGCCTAAGAATATGGAGCGGAAACAATGGCTACGACACCCGACCGCCAGGGTACCGGACCTGCCGACGATGTCGGCGTGCTGGTCGGCTGGTCGCACACCCCATTCAATCGCGGCATCCAGCTCAAGGTACAGAGCACCACCGCCGGAAACCCCGCGAAAGCCGATATCGCCGCGCGCAACTACCTGATGACGCGGAACCAGGCGCTGATCCTGGCGAAATACCTGCTCGACGTGACCGGCCAGTCGCTGTCCGAGGCGCCGCGCGAAGGCGCTTTCAAACGCTTGCTGCGGCGCATAACCGGCGGATAGGTCACGCGACCAGGCTTTGCGCGCGCGGCTTGCCGTTCCTGTCTTAGCCCTATAATACAGCTTGAACTAGCCGGATGCACACGCCATCTCGGCCGGATACAACCCGGATAGAGACGCGCATGGCCACGCCCCCCGACCCGATCACCGCGACCCCGATATCCGCGACTGGGACCCCGCTCACCCTGACCCCGCCTGATCCGGTTCCGGTGGTATCACCGGCGCAGGCGGTCGGGCTGGTTCCGGTTTCGGCCGAGAACCGGACCAAACTTGAAACGAAGGTGGATGCGTTCGTAACCGACCTAGTCGCGCAGGATCCCAACAGCCCGGAATTCGGCCAGCGGATCGACCAGCTGACCGCGATGGGCCGCAAGGAAATCGCTGCGGCGGCAGGTCTGTCGAACCGCTTCCTCGATCGCCCGGTGCGCGCGATGGACAAGGATGCGGGCGTCGGCGCCAACCTGGCTGAACTGCGCCGCACGGTGGAGGAACTTGATCCGGGCAAGGACGGCAAACTGTCCACCGGCCGCAAGCTGCTGGGCTTCATCCCGTTCGGCAACGGCCTGAAGCGCTATTTCAACTCCTACCAGTCGGCGCAGGGCCACATCCAGTCGATCCTGACGCACCTTGCCTCGGGCAAGGACGAGCTGCTGATGGACAATGCCGCGATCGACGTGGAACGGAGCAAGCTGTGGGAGGCGATGGGCAATCTGGAACAGATGATCCTGATCTCGCGCACGATGGACACGCGGCTGGAGGAAGCCGCCGCCGAGCTTGACACGGCCGACCCGGCCAAGGCCAAGGCGGTCCGCGAAAGCGCGCTGTTCTATACCCGCCAGCGCACGCAGGACCTGATGACCCAGATGGCAGTTACCGTGCAGGGCTATCTTGCGCTCGATCTGGTCAAGAAGAACAACGTCGAACTGGTCAAGGGCGTCGACCGGGCCAGCACCACCACGGTGGCGGCGCTGCGCACCGCCGTCACGGTGGCGCAGGCGATGACCAACCAGCGGCTGGTGCTGGAACAGGTCACCGCGCTTAATACCACCACGGCCAACATCATCGATTCCACCGGCGCTTTGCTCAAGAGCCAGACCGCGAAAATCCACGAACAGGCTGCCAACAGCACGATCCCGCTGGAAACGCTGCAGCGCGCGTTCCAGAATATCTACGACACGATGGATTCGATCGATACCTACAAGCTCAAGGCGCTCGCTTCGATGAAGCAGACGGTCGAGACGCTGTCGACCGAGCTGGACAAGTCCAAGGGCTACATCGCCCGCGCCGAAGGCGCCGCGCAGGCCAGGCTGACGGCCGATGCACCCTCGCCGCTGGCGCTGGAAGGCTAAGGGCGCTTGCCCGACACCCCGGCCCATGACAGCGACCGCGTGCTGACCGACGCGCGCCGTTCGCTTGTTCACCAGCGTGAAGGCGGGCGCCGCCTGCCGGCCGAAGCCGGCTCGATCGGGCGCCGCTCGCGCGAGTTGAAGAACCGGCATTTCATTGGCCGGATCTGGCGGATGATGCTGGGCGTGATCGGCGTGATCGTCGCCGCGATGATCGCCGGGCTGGTGGTGAACGGCATCGGCTTTACCGGGCTGCTCTTCACCGCGCTGGCCGCGATCCTGGTGGCCGCGCTGCTGCTGCGTTATCCGCGGCTCAAGGTGCCGAGCCGGCAGCAGCTGGCGCAAGGCTCGCTGCAATCGATCGTCGGCAATACCGAACTGTGGCTTGAAACCCAGCGCCGTGCGCTGCCCGCGCCAGCAGTCCGCGTGGTCGACCAGCTTGGCATGCAACTCGACGCGCTGGGCCTGCAGCTTGGCCAGATTGGGGACAACCAGCCCGCCGCCGCCGAAATCCGCAAGCTGGTGGGCGAACATCTGCCCGAACTGGTCGCGACCTATACCGCCATCCCCGCCCACTTGCGCAGCGAACCGCGCGCCGGACGCACCCCGGACGACCAACTGGTTGACAGCCTCGGCAAGATCAGCGTCGAGATCGAAAGCGTCACCCGCCAGCTCGCCGATGGCTCGATCGACAACCTGGCGATCAAGGCCCGCTATCTCGATTACAAGTACGGCGCGGGGCTGACGGACGAGGGCAGCAGCCAAGGTTAGACCCTAGATATCCTTGCGGTGCAGTTTGAGAAAATCGCGCGGAATCCGCAAGTTCGCTGCCGCTACCCGGGTTTCGCGCAGGACCAGCACCAGCGCCCACATCAGCAAACCGATCGAGATCAGGAAGAACCCCGCCGCCACGCCGTCGAGCGGATAGCGGGCCATTTCCTCGACGAACAGGATCGCCGCCGTCATCCCGATCGACAGCCCGCTGACCACCAGGTTGCGGATAGCCTGGGCGATCAGCGCGATCCGTTCGTCGATCGCGCGGATTTTGGTGACGACCATGTCATGCTCGGCGCCAAACGTCGCGCGGTGGCGCTGCTGCAAGTGCCGTGCCCGATCGACGAGCCGCCCGAGCCGGGTCGACAGGAGATTCAGGATATTGCCGATCGCCACCAGCACGAAGACCGGGGCAAGCGCGAGCCGGCTGGTGTGGACGATCATAACCGCCACACCCTAACGCTGGCCCCGCGCCGACACCACCCGCTTCACGTCACCAGCGATGGTTACGCCCCCCGCGTCCTGACCAGCGTTTCCACCACGCCCGGGTCTGCGAGCGTGGAAATGTCGCCGAGGTTGGACGTATCGTTCTCGGCGATCTTGCGCAGGATGCGGCGCATGATCTTGCCGCTGCGGGTCTTGGGCAGGCCGGGCGCGAAGTGGATCCGGTCAGGTGTGGCGATCGGGCCGATTTCGGTGCGGACCCAGGCGACCAGTTCCTTGCGCAGCGCCTCATCCGGCACAACCTCGGCATTGGTGGTGACATAGGCATAGATGCCCTGTCCCTTGATATCGTGGGGGAACCCGACGACCGCGGCCTCGGCCACCTTGGCGTGGGCGACCAGCGCGGATTCGATCTCGGCGGTGCCCATGCGGTGGCCCGACACGTTGATCACATCGTCCACCCGGCCGGTGATCCAGTGATAGTCGTCCGCGTCGCGGCGGCAGCCGTCGCCGGTGAAGTACTTGCCCTTGTAGGTGGTGAAATAAGTCTGGAAAAAGCGTTCGTGATCGCCCCACACGGTGCGCATCTGGCCGGGCCAGCTTTGCGCGATGCACAAGTTGCCTTCGGCGGCACCCTCCAGCAGGTTGCCCTCGCTATCCACGATCTGCGGCACCACCCCAAAGAAAGGCATGCTGGCCGAACCGGGCTTGAGGTCGGTCGCGCCGGGCAGCGGGGTGATCATCGCGCCGCCGGTTTCGGTCTGCCACCAGGTATCGACGATCGGGCAACGTTCATCGCCCACCACCCGCCAGTACCATTCCCACGCCTCGGGATTGATCGGCTCGCCCACCGATCCCAGCAGGCGCAGGCTCGAGCGCGAGGTCTTCTTCACCCATTGGTCACCTTCGCGCATCAGCGACCGCAGAGCCGTGGGCGCGCCGTAAAAGATGTTGACCTGGTGGCGATCAACGATTTCCCAGAACCGGCTGAAATCGGGATAGTTGGGCACGCCTTCGAACATCACCACGGTCGCCCGGTTGGCGAGCGGGCCGTAGACGACATAGCTGTGCCCCGTGACCCAGCCGATGTCCGCCGCGCACCAGTACACTTCTCCCGGGCGGTAATCGAACACGTAGTGGTGAGTCATCGCCGCCCACGTGAGGTAGCCGCCGGTGGTGTGCAGCACGCCCTTGGGCTGGCCGGTGGAGCCGGAGGTATAAAGGATGAACAGCGGATCTTCCGCGCCCATTTCCTCGGGCGGGCAATCCGCCGAGACGGCATCGCGCTGTTCGTGCCACCAGTGATCGCGGCCCGCGCCCATCGTCACATCATTGCCAACATGGCGCACCACCAGAACGGCTTCGACGCCCGGGCAATGCTCCAGCGCGGCATCGACATTGGCCTTTAACTGCACGGACTTGCCGCCGCGCATGCCCGCGTCGGCGGTGACGACCAGCCGGCTGTCACAATTCTGGATGCGCCCCGCCAGCGCATCGGGCGAGAAG
>JANLUV010000510.1:0-6911 GCA_031363685.1 Alphaproteobacteria bacterium
GTCAGTGAGCCGCCCGGCACGAAGATCGTCTTGTTGTCCACGATGCTCGGATCCTGCGAGAGCTTGGCGGCGCGCTCGAGCAGGCGGCTGTGGAGATAGAACACGTCGCCCGGATAGGCTTCGCGGCCCGGCGGACGGCTCAGCAGCAGCGACATCTGGCGATAGGCCACGGCCTGCTTGGACAGATCGTCATACACGATCACGGCGTGCATGCCGTTGTCGCGGAAGAATTCGCCCATCGTCACGCCGGTGTAGGGCGCGAGGTACTGCAGCGGAGCGGGTTCCGACGCGGTGGCGGCGACGACGATCGAGTATTCCATCGCGCCGTTTTCTTCGAGCTGGCGGACGATCTGTGCAACGGTCGAGCGCTTTTGCCCGATCGCAACGTAGATGCAGTAGAGCTTCTTGCTCTCGTCCCCGCTGGCGTTCGCGCCCTTCTGGTTGATGAAGGTGTCGATCGCGACGGCGGTCTTGCCGGTCTGGCGATCGCCGATGATCAGTTCGCGCTGGCCGCGGCCGATCGGGACGAGGGCGTCGATCGCCTTCAGGCCGGTCTGCACCGGTTCGTGCACCGACTTGCGCGGGATGATCCCCGGAGCCTTCACTTCGACGCGCTTGCGCTCGGTGTATTCGATCGGGCCCTTGCCATCGATCGGATTGCCGAGGCCATCGACCACGCGGCCAAGCAGGCCCTTGCCGACGGGAACGTCGACGATGGTGCCGGTCCGCTTGACGACATCGCCTTCCTTGATCTCGGCGTCCGAGCCGAAGATCACGACACCGACGTTGTCGGCTTCGAGGTTGAGCGCCATGCCCTTAACCCCGTTCGAAAACTCGACCATTTCACCGGCCTGGACCTGATCGAGCCCGTGGATGCGGGCGATGCCGTCACCCACCGAGAGCACGGTGCCGACTTCGGAGACCTGGGCTTCGGTGCCGAAGCTGGCGATCTGGTCCTTGATGACCTTCGAAATTTCAGCGGCGCGGATTTCCATGTTCAGCCTTTCATCGAAGCCTTGCGGGCGTTCAGCCCTTCATCGCCTGGGCGAGGGAATTGAGACGGGTACGGATCGAGCTGTCGATCTGTTGGCTGCCGATGCGGACGACCAGTCCGCCGAGCAGTTCGGGATCGACGCTCGTCTTGAGCTTGACGGTGCCGCCTTCGCGCGCCTGCAGCTTGGCCGACAGCGCGCTGAGCTGATCGTCGGTCAGCGGGTGGGCGCTGGTTACCTCGGCGGTAACCTCGCTGCGGGCGCTGGCGGCGATTGCGGCGAAGGCGCGAATGATCTGCGGCAGTTTGGCGAGGCGGCGGTTGCCAGCTAGCACGCCGAGGAAGTTGCCGGTGAGCGGCGACAGGCCGAGCAGCTTGGCGACGCTGGCCAGCGCGGCGGCGGCGGCTTCACGGCTGACCTGCGGATTGCGGATCAGTTCGGCAAGATCGTCCGAGGCGGCGAGGGCTGCACCCAGCTGCGCAAGATCGGCCTCGACCGCATGGACAAGGTCTTGCTCACGCGCGAGATCGAACAGCGCCGAAGCGTAACGCCCCTGCAAGCTTGCCGTAATGCCGCCGGAAATCTCCACGCGTGTCGGTTCCTTATATTACCGGGTGCCAAATTACCAGGTTAGCGACAGGGCGAGTGGGCACGGTGGTTGCCAGCCCCCTATCGACGGGGCGCGCCTAGCAATGAAAGTGCTGCGATGCAAGGTCGGGGGTGAAACTCGTGCCGATCCCGGTTTCCGCCCGGTTGATCGGGCGATCTACGCGATGTTTTGCGGCCTGCCGGGGATTGGTCCAGGCAAATTTGCCGAGGCTGGATTCGCGCGCCCTGCGCGTTGGCTCGCAAGGCGTATTTTATTGCGCGGTCCGGCAATCATACACCAGTCGTTCGTTGGGCTGGGCGGGCAACAGCGCACGCACGGCGGTCTGCGCATCGCCCAACTGGCGCGCCGCAGCTTCGCCCGCGCCGCAGGCCGGGGCCGGATATCTGGCCCGTTCGGTGCGGACTTTGCCCATCGTTTCAAGGTCGAGCAGGTAGCGATCCTGCCGGTAGCTGCGGGTTTTGGGATCGTAAGCCGCGATCGTCACGGTATCCTCGGAATTGGGCGCGAGGATGCGCGACCAGCCGTCGGCGCCGAGGCCGTACTGGGTGCGGCCGTTGACGCAGCCATCGCCCTGCCAGGCCAGCGGCACATCGGTGGTTTCCGACACGGTGACGCGGCTGCGCCGGGGGTTGAACACGCAGGTCAGCGCGGCATGGTGCGGGGTGGTTGCGGTTGCGGTGGGCGCTTCGCTCGCCTCGGCGACGATTTCCTTGGCGCGCGAATCGATCCCGGCGATCGAGGGGCGGGTGAACCACGCGACCGGCGACAGGACCAGCAGCACCGCCGCGCCGACAATGGCGAGTTTGCGTTCGTTGGTCCGGCCCTGCTGCCCGGCCCACACGGCCGCACCGCCGCACAGCATGGCCAGCAGTAGCGACAGCCCGGCCAGCGCGAGGTGATTTTCGCGCGTGGCGATCACTTCCATTTCCGCCTGCCGGGTGGCGGCCTGGAGCGCGGAATCGCGCTTTGCCGCATCGGCGCGCTGGGCTTCGTCGGACAGGGCCTTGGCGCCGGCCAGACGGTCCCGTTCGGCCGCGTCGAGATCGGCGAGGCTGCGGCATGGCTCGCCCGTCGTGCGCGCGGTTACGCCTGCGCCGATCAGGAAGCGGGTGATCTCGCGCATGGAAACGGCGAAATAGAATTCCGAATCGGCGCTGGTGCCGGACACCGTGCCGAAGCTGTTCGCCCCGATCACCCGTCCGCACGAATCGAGCAGCGGCCCGCCGCTGTTGCCCGAGCCGATCGGCGCGGTGTGGAGGATGGTGTCGAAGTTGCGGGTCGACCGACCGGTCGAAACTGCGCCCCTGGTCTTGACCGGTGCGGTCGGGCTCATCAGGTCGGTCGGGTTGAGGCCCTGCGCCTGATCGACGTTGCCGGGATAGCCGACGGCGTAGACGTCCTCGCCATCGGTGACCGGGCCGGTGAACAGCGTGGCGGGCGACAACGTGCCCTTTTCGGCCAGCCGCAGCAGCGCCAGATCGTTGCGCGGGCTGTAGGCGACAACTTTGGCGAAATAACCGCTGCGCCCCTGCGACGGGACAATTCCGGCCTTGAGGTTCGGATCTTCGGCCAGCGGCGCGACCACGTGGGCGTTGGTGACGACGAGGTCCGGCGCGACGACGAAGCCCGAGCCGTGGCCGATCAGATGGACGCCGTCGGCAGTTTTCGAGATCAGCACCACGCGCACCACGCTACGCGAAGTCGCGGCGATATCGGCCGGGTCTGCCCCGACCCGCTGGGGGGCGAGGCTGAGGGCCAGCAGGGCGAGGAAGGCGAGAAGGCGGTTCACGCGGCGGGCCTAGCCCAGCGCGGGGTTTGACCGCAAGCGACGGGATGCATCGAACCGGCGTGTCGGGCAGTCTTGCCGGTGGAAGGAAACGTGCCATGTATCTTGCGATGTCATCCCGCCCAGCCGTGCCCCCTGCGATGCCCGATCCCGATGAGGCGTGGACAGCCGTGCTGGCGCGCGACCGGAGTTATGACGGGCGGTTCGTTACGGGCGTGCTGTCGACCGGGATCTATTGCCGCCCGTCGTGCGCGGCGCGGCATCCGGCGCGGGGCAATGTGCGGTTCTTTGCCGACGGCGCGGCGGCGCGGGGGGCGGGGCTGCGCCCCTGTCTGAGGTGCCTGCCGGACGATGTTGCGCGGGATGAGCGCGCGGTGCTGGCGGCGCTTACCGCGATCAAGGCGGCGCAGGGGCCGCTGGCCTTGGCTGAACTGGCCGGCGAGGCGGGCTATTCACCGGCCCATTTGCAGCGGGTCTTTAAACGGCACATCGGGCTGTCACCGGCGGCCTATGCCCGGGCCTTGCGGCAGGAGCGGATGGCGGCGGCATTGAGCGAGGGGGGCCGGGTGACCGACGCGATCTATGATGCCGGGTTTGGCGCGCCGTCGCGGTTCTATGCCGCCGCTGGCGAGCGGCTGGGCATGGCGCCTTCGGCGTGGCGCGATGGCGGGCGGGGGGTGGTGATCCGCTGGGCGGTGGTGCCGACTTCGCTTGGGGCCATGCTGGCCGCCGCGACCGACACGGGCGTGTGCCGGCTTTCCTTCGGTGAAAGCGGCGCGGACCTCCGCTTGCGCTTTCCCCGGGCCGAACTGGCCGAAGGCGGCGCGGAATTTGCGGCGCTACTGGAACAGGTGGTGGCTGCGGTCGAAACGCCCGGCGTGTCGGCGCACATCCCGCTGGATGTGCAGGGCACCGCGTTTCAGGAAGCGGTCTGGCGCGAATTGCGGCGCATTCCGCCGGGCGAGACGCGCAGCTACGCGCAGATTGCGGCGGCGGTGGGCAAGCCGGGTGCAGTGCGTGCGGCGGGTTCGGCCAACGGGGCCAACGCGGTGGCGGTGCTGATCCCGTGCCACCGGGTGATCCGCTCTGACGGGAGCCTGGGCGGCTATGCCTATGGGCTGGAGATCAAGCAGGCGCTGCTGGACCGGGAGAAGTCGCGCTAGCCGTCCGTTGTGGCGGATATCCGGCTATTTCCTTGTGCGCCGCATAGTGGCAAGCTGTTCGTCCGACGAAGTATTCGGGCCGGCATGATTCGGCCGAACGATGAGGAGAGCCGAAGATGCCGATGATCCCGCTGCCGGAAGGCGCCCCGCCCACCATTCGTGATGCCTTTGCCCATATCGGCACGGTTACCTGCCCCAGCGTGCTGGACCTGAAGGTCATGGTGCTGGTCGAGGCGGCGAGCCAGGAATTGTATCGCAGTTCGGCCGAAGGCACGGACAATCCCGAGGCGATCGAACTGCTCCACGCCAACGCGCGCGAGGAGTTCGTTCACGCCACCCGCGCTTCAGAGGTAATCACCTTGCTTAGTGGCGAGAGCTTTCCGGCCCCGGCTGCGGCCGACAATCCCTATCTGGCGGAAGGCTCGTTTCCGATCGCGGAATTGACGCAGGACGCGTTGCGCAAGCTGGCCGACTCGGAATTCGGCGGCGAGGTGTTGTACCGCCTGTGGGCCGACAACATCGGCAATCCCGAAGCTGCACGGCTGTTGCGCCTGAACGGCAAGGAAGAGACCGACCACGGCAACCGGCTGCTGCTGGTCGCGGACATCCTTGCAGGCTGAGGCGTCAGGCGGCGCTAGAGCCCTTGTGGCTCTAGCGCCGCCAATGCCTGGTAATATGCGGGTCGGGCGCTGATCAGAGTCCCTGTGGCTCTGCCGCCGCCATTGCCCGTTGATAAGCGGGTCGGGCGCCGATCCGGGTGATGTACGCACGGATTGCCGGCAAATCATCCAGCGATGTCCCGGAGAACACCCGCATCGTGGTAAACATGAACCCCATCATGATGTCGGCGGTCGAAAGTTCCGACCCGCCGAAGTAGGGGTGTGTTTCAAGATGGGTTTCGGCCAGCGCCCAGGCCCGGGCCTTGCGGTCTTCGACAAATTGAGGACGTTCCGAGACGTTCGCCATCGTCAGCGCAAGATCAGCCAGCATGATGGCCATGAAGCTGCCGTTGGCGAAGTGGAACCAGAACAGATGACCGGCATAGTCCGGGCTGTCCACTGCGGGCACCAGCCGGCCGTGACCGTATCGGGCGACGATGTAATCACAGATTGCCCCGCTTTCCGCGAGCGTCAGGGTGCCGTCGGTGATGATTGGCGCGGTCTGCGCGGGATGCAGGGCCTTGTAGGCATCGGGCGCGAAATTGTTGTCCGTTCGGCGGTCATACAACTTAAGATCATAGGGAATCCCTAGTTCCTCGCATAACCAGACAATGCGCTCTGACTGGGAAATACCCAGATGGTGGACCGTCAACATCTGCCCGCTCTCCTGAAGTTGCAACTGTGAACCAGCAGTATCCTACACGAAACTGTAAGGGTCAATATCCACCGCGACGCGTACGCCGGGCGGAAAGCGCAGTCCGCCCAGCCATTCGCGGATCACGCGCTGCACTTCGGCTGAGCGGCGGGCGTTGATGAGCAGGCGGTAGCGGTGGCGGCCGCGCAGCAACGACATCGGCGCGGGCGCGGGGCCGAGGACGGCGACATCGGGCAGGTTGGGGCGGGTGCCGCCGATGGCGCGGGCGGCCTCGCGGGCCTCGGCCTCGTCCTCTGATGAAACGATGATCGCGGCCCAGCGCCCGAACGGCGGGGCGCCCGCATCGCGGCGCGATTCGGTTTCGGCGGCATAGAACGCATCGCGGTCGCCGCTGGCCAGCGCGGCGATCACCGGGTTATCGGGATGGCGGGTCTGGATCAGGACATTGCCGGGCTTTTCGCCGCGTCCGGCCCGGCCAGCGACCTGGGCGACCTGCTGGTACGTCCGCTCGCCCGCGCGCAAATCGCCGCCTTCAAGGCCAAGGTCGGCATCGACCACGCCGACCAGCGTGAGCTCGGGGAAGTGATATCCCTTGGTGACCAACTGGGTGCCGACGATCACGTCGATCAGCTTGTTTTCCGCGGCCTCGACAAATTCCGCGACTTTGCCGGGGGAATTGAGGGTGTCGGAGGTGACGAGGGCAATCCGCGCCTGCGGGAACAGTTCGGCCACTTCATCCGCGATCCGTTCCACCCCGGGTCCGCAGGCGACGAGGCAATCGGGCGTGCCGCATTCGGGGCAGGTTTCAGGCACCGGCACCTGGTGGCCGCAGTGGTGGCAGGCAAGGCGGCGCGACAGGCGGTGTTCGACCAGCCAGGCGGTGCAGTTGGGGCACTGGAACCGATAGCCGCAGTGGCGGCAGAGCGTTAGCGGGGCATAGCCGCGCCGGTTGAGAAACAGCAGCGACTGTTCGCCCCGCAGCAGCCGGTCCTTCATTTCGCTGACCAGACGCGGGGCGAGCCAGCGGCCGCGTTCGGGCTGTTCGG
>JANLUV010000174.1:0-2942 GCA_031363685.1 Alphaproteobacteria bacterium
TGGCATGACACCCTCGATCGAAACCCGCATCCGCGCGATCATCGGCGCGCTCGAACACCTGGTGGTCCCGGCGCTGGCCGAGGCGGATTCGATTGTTCAGGAACAGGCCGGGCTGGCGCTCGCCCACCTCAAGATCATCGAACAGCAGCTGCCGTTCGTCGATACCTACCACACTATCTGCCTGGCCGAACAGCTGCGGCTGGGGCGCAAACTGCTCGCCTGCGCCGCAGGGGGAGTGGCCACGATGGCCGCCGTCGCCGCGTTGGCGGCCGCCGTCGATGCCGCTACCGCGCGCTTGGGTCATGATGCGGCCGCGCGTGAGGATCGCCACGCCGTCGCCGGGGCCAGTTCGCAGCTGGTCATCGCTAGCAGCCGCGATGGCACACCCGCCTTCATCACGGCCTCGCAGGAGGTGCTGATCGCCCACGGGTTGCGCCAGTCGGCGCGCGACCGCGCCTGGTATGGGCCGACCGGGCTGGACCCGTTCGGCGCGGGATTGCCGTCGATCCCGGAAATGGTCACCGCCGAACGGGCGGCCTTGCACGAAGAGGAACTCGCGTAATGCTGCAGGGTAAAACGATCATCGTCACCGGCGCGGGTTCCGGCATCGGACGCACGTCGGCGCTCATCTTCGCGGCGGACGGCGCCCGCGTTGTCGTGGCTGACTGGAACGTCGCCGCAGCGCAGGCAACCGCCGACGCGATCGTGGCTACCAGTGGCGAGGCGCTCGCGCTCGCGTGCGACGTTTCTAACGAGGCACAGGTTGCCGCCATGGTCGCCGCCACCGTCAGCCACTTCGGCCGGCTCGACGGCGCGTTCAACAACGCGGGCGTCGAATTCCACGGCAAGCAATTGTGCGAGCTCGATGCTGCCGAATGGGCGCGCGTGCGCAGCATTGATCTTGATGGCGTGTTCTACTGCATGAAGCACGAAATCCTCGCGATGCGCGCAACCGGCGGCGGGGCAATCGTCAACACCGCCTCGGTCGCGGGCGTGACCAGCCAGACCAACATGGCGGAATATTGCGCAGCAAAAGCGGGCGTGATCGGGCTGACCCGCGCCGCCTCGGCCGAATATGCCCAGACCAAGGTCCGCGCCAACGCGCTGCTGCCGGGGGTAATTCTGACCCCGATGGTCAAGGACCGGCTGCTCGGCAATCCAGAGACCGAAGCCGTGCTGGCCCCGCTGCTCGATCGCCATTCGATCGGCCGTTTCGGCGAGCCGGAGGATGTCGCCCAGGCGGCCCGCTGGTTGCTGTCCGACTTGTCCGGCTACGTCAACGGCGTCTCGCTCGCGGTCGACGGCGGCTATACCGCGCGCTGAGCGCTAGCGGAAATCCGCCCATGTCGCGGCCGCCGCCCGGTGATTACGCCCCTGAATAGCGACCGATATTGTGGAGAGCGAGCAATGTTCAGTTTGAGCGGCCGCAACGCCGTCGTCACCGGGGCCGCGTCCGGCATCGGCGCCGCCATCGCCCGGCGGTTCTACGCGGCCGGCGCGCGGGTGCTGGCGGCAGATATCGCGCCTGCCGGGCCGGTGGACTGGCCGGGCGACTATCGCCGCACCGACGTGACCGACGCAGCCCAGGTCGCCGCCCTGCTGGACGATGCGATCACCCGCTACGGCTCGCTCGATATCCTGGTGAACAACGCCGGCATCGCGGTGACCGGTGATATCGCCAACATCGGTAGCGACGCGGCCGAGCGGATGTTTCGCATCAACACGATGGGCGTGCTTTACGGCATGCGCGAGGCGGCCACCCGGATGGGGTCGGGAGGAGCGATCGTGAACCTCGCCTCGATCGCCGCCACGGTCGGTATTCCCGGCCTGGTCGAATATTCGATGGGCAAGGCGGCGGTGCTGCAGGCGACCAAGGTCGCCGCGCTGGACCTTGGCGCGCGCAATATCCGCGTTAACGCGATCTGCCCCGGGGTGATCGTCACCCCGCTGTCGGTCAACGCCGATGCCCCGCTGGTCGCGCTCGCGCCGCATATCAGCGCATTGGGCCGCGCGGGCGAGCCGGAGGAAGTGGCCGCACTGGCCCATTTCCTCGCCAGTTCCGACGCGTCCTACGTCACGGGGCAGGCGATGTTCGTCGACGGCGGCTGGAACATCGGCCTGACCATGCAGGAAATCGTCGCCGGGCTCGGCGCCGCCGGCCCCGCCTGATTGTCGTTCAAAACGCCTGATTGTCGTTCAAAACGCCTGATCCTCGGTCTCCAACGGGAGAGCAACCATGACCGTCTGGACCGTCGCAGTCGTTGCCATCATCCGTGGCGGCTACCGGGTCGGGCGCTGACCGCCTGGACGTCGCCCGATTCCGTTTGCTTGAACCAACTGCGCCCGCCGGACCGATCCGGCGGGCGCAGTTGCATTCATGACAGGAACAGGCCGCCGTCGGCCAGCGGCAGGCGGCCGGAAAGCAGGTCGTAAGGCCAGTTTTCCTGCGCCATACCGCTGCCTTCGCGGCCTTCGTAATACCAGATCATCCCCGAAAGCACGCTGGTGACGTTGCTGTAGCAATGCCACGGCGCTTGCGTGGTGACGATGCCGAGGAAGCGGTATTCCTCGCCGTGGCGGTCGGTCAGTACCATCTCGTAACCGGTCGGGAACACTTTGCCGCCCCGGATCGCGCGCAGTTGCCCCGCGACCAGCCCGTGCGCCTCGCCGTTCTTCATCACATAGCCGTGGGCCAGGCCAAACTGGTCCCACCCCTGCGCGGCGTGATCCAGCGTCCAGATCGTGGAGAACGCCAGGTTGCGGTCGATGTTGCCGTTGATCCAGCCAATCGGCTTCAGCCCGCGTTCGTTGCGCGGACCCCAGCTGTGATCCATCGTCGCCACGCAATCTACTGGCCAGGTTTTGCCGTGGAACGTGGCAGTGCCGGTAAAGTGCGCGGTCAGGTCGAAGTGGTTGGCATAGGCCGTGCCGAACCCGCTGGC
>JANLUV010000112.1:0-2876 GCA_031363685.1 Alphaproteobacteria bacterium
CCACGTTCTGGACGGTGCCGGCGGTGAGCACGTCGGAATAGTTAGGTTCGAACGATACCGCCCCGTCGAACGCGCCGAACGGGCCGGTATGCAGCGTCCAGGTATCGACGCTGGCGGTCTTGTCGGTGCGGTTGAGCTGGATGATCGGCTGGACTTTGACCGGCACGGGCCCGGTGTTGGCGACCGTCTGCTTGGCCGTGATCAGGTAATCGGCATCGATCGCGTATTCGATCGCGAAGGTCTGGCCCGCGCCGTTGGCCCACGTCAGCGTGACCGGGGTGGCGGGCGTAAGTTTCGCGCCGGCGGGCGCGGTCCACACCGTCTGCCCGTTCGGCAGCGCGACGCCCAGACCGGCCCAGCCGAACTGGGCATAGTGCTGCGCGGGCGTGCCGGCGGGGGAGAAGATGCGGGCCGGGCCGCTGGCCTTGTCGGCGGTGGCGGTGTGGCGATTGGTGACCAGATCGTCGATCTGGGCGCCGGTCAGGCTGATCGAGCCCGACAGGCCCGGCGCGGCGATCGGCACGCGGCCAGCGGGGTTGAGCGCGGTAGCGAGGTCACGCGCTTCAAGCGCGGCGTCGGCCGGGCTGGACAGGCCGCCTTCGCGGGTCGGCTTGTCCGGGCGGGCCGGATCGGCGCCGGGGGCGGTGGTGGCCTGCGCCGCGACGGGCGTTTTGTTGGCCTCGGGATAGTAATAGCGTATGGCCGCTTCCCAGCCAAAAATGACTAGGATGGTCAGCAGAACTGCCATGATCAGGTTACGCTGATTGTCCACGAAGGTCCCCGAATTCTTTCTTCACAGTGTTGGAGCCGCTGAGCAGGCGGTAAACCGCAGTTCGCTCAGGGCACCGGATCGTAGCCGTGCCCGCCCCATGGGTGGCAGCGCAATAGACGCTTCAACGCCAGCCAGCCACCCTTAATCGCACCGTACTTTTCGAGCGCCTGAATCGCGTATTCCGAACAGCTTGGCGCATAGCGGCACGATGGCGGAAGCACCCGCGACGGACCCAGTTGCCAGCCCCGGGCGATCAGGATCAGCAACCGCTTCACCGTTTGGGCGCCTTGCCGCTCTGCCTTCGGGGCGGGTCGCCCTTGCCCGCAGCAGCGCGGGACAGCGCGGCGACCAGTTCATCGCGCAGCAGGGCGAAATCACGCTCCACCCCGCCGGCGCGGCCGATCAGGACATGGTCCGAACCGGGCAGGCCCCGCTGCGGCAGCAATTCGCGCAGGAGCACGCGAAAGCGGCGCTTCATCCGGTTGCGCACCACGGCGTTGCCGATCTTCTTGGTGACGGTAATGCCGAAACGCATGCGCCCGCCCTCATTGGGACGGGCGAGCAGGACGAATCCGGGGCGCGACACACGAATGCCGCGATTGGCAGCAAGGAAATCGGCGCGGCGGCTAAGGCCTTCGAGCTGCTCGCCCGGTTCCGCCGTTCCCGCGCCGTCAGCCGGCGAGATCAGGCCGAAAGCGACTTGCGGCCGCGGGCGCGGCGGGCGCGCAGGATGTTGCGGCCGCCAACGGTGGACGTGCGGGCGCGGAAACCGTGGCGGCGCTTGCGGACGAGCCGGCTGGGCTGAAAGGTGCGCTTCATCGTGAAACCCTCAAGAAATCATGCGAACAGACTGCCCGCAAAGGCGGCCGTAAAGAAGCGGCCCGTTAAGCGAGGCTGCCGTGTGAGTCAAGGCGCCACAACACCCGGCGCCCTCAGTTGAACCGCACCCATTGCGCCATCTGCGCCGCGTTCAGCCACCTGGCCGAAGCGTTGGGCACCGAATTGGTCATCGCGTAGAACGCGCGGGCTTCGATCGGGCTTAGCCCCATATCGCGGTAGTAGTCGAGATAAACGCGGTTTTCCGGGGCGTTGGCCGGGTAATCGCGCGGCTCGCGGCCCTGTTCATCGGCCCACGAATGGACCGCGAACTCGGCGCCGCGCTCGGCCGAGTGGCGCACCCCAGCAAGGAACAGCTCCACCGCGCCGGAGCGGACCGAGCCGCCGTCGGGCACGTGGGTGGCCAGCCCGTTGGCGCGGATCATCCGGCCGAGGCGCAGATTTGCGCGGTCGTCATCGGTGCCGGGGCATTCGACCAGTTCCAGCGTGGTCAGGCCGGGATATGCCGCCAGCATCGCGGCAAAGGCGGCCGGGCTGCGTTCATCGGTGACATCGACCAGTGCCGCGCGGTTCGCATCGAGCACGCGGAACGGACCGTAGGCAGCAATGCCAGGCGGGACGGGAACCGGCGCCGCGCCGACGAAGCGGTCGGAGCCGGTTTCGGCCGCGACTTCCTCTTCCTCGACCACTGCTTCGGTGATCGTCTGCGTGACCACGGTGAACGTCTGCGCGTGCAACGGGGTTGCAACGGCACTGCACGGCAAAAAAGCTGGGCAAAGCATCAGCAAGAGGCAAACGAGGCGGCGCATGGTGCCGGCAGAGTGCCCGCTTGCCCCCTACCGGAGTGCTGAAAGGAACGGTTAAGATTTCCTGCCAAATCACTAAGGGTAAATGCTGATATATCCGTTCCCGAGCCAAACCCTCGACAGGCGCACACCGCTCCGCCATCACCGCTCCCCGGGGACTTTGCCTACAGCACATTACGGGGAGACGCGCGTGGTCGCGCTGGTACAGACGGTTGCCTATCTCGGGCTGGAGGCGCGCGGGGTGGAAGTGCAGTGCCAGGTGGCGCCGGGCCTGCCGGGGTTCCACCTCGTTGGCCTGCCGGACAAGGCGGTGAACGAAAGCCGCCAGCGGGTGCAGGCCGCGCTCGCCTCGCTGGGGCTGGCGCTGCCGCCCAAGCGGATCACCATCAACCTGTCCCCGGCCGACCTGCCCAAGGAAGGTTCGCACTATGACCTGCCGATCGCGCTGGCGCTGCTGGCCG
>JANLUV010000177.1:0-3285 GCA_031363685.1 Alphaproteobacteria bacterium
GCCAATCAGGTGTTCGTTCATGGTTGCCTGCCTAGCCTTGCCTCTGCCCGCCGCACAGATGCCGCGCGGCAAGGAAAAATGCAATCGATTGGTGTAAGCAGGCCCCCCCGCCGCCCTTGTCGCGGCGCGGCGCGGGCCGTAGCAAGCAGGGATGATTGCCGACGTTGCCCCGTACCACGCCATCGCCATCAGCCGCCTGTCGCATGACCTTGCGGCGCAGGGGCTGGACGTGATCCACATGGAGTTCGGCCAGCCATCGACCGGCGCGCCGGCGGCGGCGATTGCCGAGGCGCATCATGCGCTCGACACCGACCCGATGGGCTATTGGGAAAGCAATGCCCTGAAGGAGCGGATCGCGCGCCATTATGCCGATGCTTACGGGGTGAGCGTGCAGCGCGAACAGGTGGTGCTGACTTGCGGCGCCTCGCCCGCGCTGGTGCTGGGGCTGCAATGCCTGTTCGCCCCGGGCGCGCGGGTGGCGCTGGCCCGGCCGGGCTATGTCGCCTATCGCAACACACTGAAATCGCTGTACGTTGAGCCGGTGGAAGTGGCCTGCGGTCCCGCCGAGCGGTTTCAGCTGACGGCGGCGGCGCTGGCCGCGCTGGATCTTGCGCCGGACGGGCTGATCCTTGCCAGCCCGGCCAATCCCACCGGTACGATCATTCCCGATGATGAACTGGCGGCGATCGCGGCGGTATGCCGGGCGCGGGGGATCCAGGTGATCTCGGACGAGATTTATCACCGGTTGACGTTCGGCGCGCCGGCCGGATCGATGTTGCAGCACTTGCCCGATGCGCTGGTGGTGAACAGTTTTTCCAAGTATTTCAGCATGCCGGGCTGGCGACTGGGCTGGCTGGTGGTGCCCGAGCCGCTGATCGGTGCGGCCCGGGCACGGATGGCCAACCAATTCCTGATGCCGCCGGTGATCGCCCAGCGCGCCGGGCTGGTCGCGTTCGACTGTACCGCCGAACTGGACGGGCACTTGCGCACGTATGCCCGCAACCGGGCGTTGCTGCTCGATGCGCTGCCGGCGATGGGGCTGCGGCGGATCGCGCCGCCGGACGGGGCGTTTTATGTCTATGCCGATATCGGCCATCTGGTGAGCGGCGCGCCCGGCGATGACAGCCTGGCGCTGTGCGAGCGGTTGCTGCGCGAGACGGGGGTTTGCACCGCGCCGGGGATCGATTTCGATCCGGTCGACGGGCAGCGTTTCATGCGGTTCAGTTTCGCGGTTTCAACGCCGCTGGTCGAGGCGGCGATCGCGCGGCTGGTGCCGTGGTTTGGCGCGCAGGTTGTCGCAGCACAGCACCTGTCCGCCTGACTTTCATGCGGTAACGCGGGAAGTCAGGAACCGGAAAAGTGGAACCGCGTTAACCGCGTTAAGCGGCCAATGCGTTGGCCGGGGGTGAGTTTGCCGGAATTCATAGTCGGCGCGCCGGGCGTTGCAAATTGAGACGACGCGCGGTTTTGGGTTATTTCCCGCGATTGACAGCAGCGGGATCGGCTCGAATGAGTGTTGCGGTGCAACAGAAGGACGGGTCCGCCGTGGACGATCGCGATGAAATTCCCCTGCCCGACGCAGCCTGGCGGCGCGAACTGGCGGAACTGGCGCTGGCCTGCGCTGGCTCGTTTCCCGGCGAGGAACCGCTGCGGATCCGCGCGATCCGCGAATTGCTGGCGCGGGTGCCCGATCCGGGCCGGCGCGCCGGGCTCACCGTGCCAAGCGCGGAACGGGCCGAAAGCCTGATCGCGGCCGATGCCGGGGAATGCGCGGTGCTGGCGCTGTTCGGCGGCGAGGCGGGTTACCTGCTGTCACGCGGCGCGAGCGGGCAGCACCTGGCTTCGGTGATTCTGCCGGATTCGGCCGAAGAAGTGACGGCGGGCGGGGATAGCCTGGTCCTGGCGCTGATCGGCGCGCTGGCGCTGGCGCTGGCGGATGTGACGCCCGGCGCCGCGATGGTGGCGGAAACCCGGTCGCGCGACGGGATGCGGTTGAATTAGGAAATTTTTCTAACGGTTTAGCGGACTTGCGCGATAGCAGATGCCGTACCCGCCCTGTCAGTTCACCAGCGACGCTTCAATGGCGATGCGGATCGCTTCGGAGGTGTGGTTGGCGCCCATCTTGTTGAGCATGTTGGCGCGGTGGATTTCGACCGTGCGCGGGCTGATGTTGAGCTTTTCCCCGATCAGGCGGTTGGACAGCCCGCCCGCCACGCCGGCCAGCACTTCGCGTTCGCGCCGGGTGAGGCGTTCGATCCGGCTCCGCGCAACCGCTTCGCGCAGCTTGCTGCCGGACACGGACACGGCCCGTTCTTCCGCGACTTTCATGGTTTCATCGAGTTCGGTTTCGTCAAACGGCCAGACGAGGTAATCGACCGCGCCCTGGAGTACGGCTTCGACGATGCGGCGCGTGGTGGGCTGTTCGGCAAACGCGATGATCGGGAGCCAGTCCCCCGTGCGGCCCATGTGTTCGAGCAGGGAGGTGATGGCAGTGCCGCTATCGTGGACCAGCAGCAGCCCGACTCGGGGCCAGCGCGAGAACAGTTCCGCCGTATCCTCGAACGGTTCGACGTGAAGCCCGGTGCCCGAAAGGCAGTGGGAGATGGCGGCCCGGCGGCGAAAATCACCGTCAACGAGGAGAAGGTTGCTGCGTCTGTTCATGGGAATAGTTATTACCGGAATGCGCTTAGGGGTTAAGCCTGAGACGCGTCCAGTTTGGAGTTAGAATATCTCCGAACCGAATGCATCGCCAGTCAACGCAAGTCCTATTGTGCGCCACGTAAATGCCTGTAATAACGCAGAAAGTCAGATGGGAACGGCGGCCCGCTGCCGCTGCCGCGAATCACTGGTCTGGAAAGTCAGGTTAACGGTCTTGCCGCATTCAGGGTGCTGGCGACCTCGATAAAATCCTGTCGGACAAGGTTGATCCGCGCCGGGTCGAACGCCAGCACGCTGTCGAGCAGCGAGCGGCGGGCGGATTCGTAGAACTGGCGCAGGGCCAGCGCGACGCCTTTTTCGCCGTTGACGCCCAGCAGGAGCGCTGTGAGCGCTGATACGCCGCGGGTCAGCGCGGTGCTTTTGGCGGCGTTGTCAGCGCGCTCATGCGCGAACAGCGCGGTGCCGAGCGCGGCGATCAGGTGTTCGTAACACAATGCAACCAGCTGCATCGGGTCTGCCCCGGTCACGCGCGCATCGAAATCGACGCGGCGATAGGCGTCCTGCGGATTGTGGCGGGCGAGCATGGTCATCGGCTATTGCCCCTAGTTACCGGACTTGTTCCACGCG
>JANLUV010000194.1:0-4737 GCA_031363685.1 Alphaproteobacteria bacterium
TCTCGCAGGCCGACGTCGCGGTCAGCCTGACGGGCGCCGATCTGCTGATCACCGTGGGCGCTGGCTCGATCACGATTGCCGGCCATGCCGGTGGTACCGGCGGCAGGATCGAGAGCCTGCGCTTTGCCGATGGTTCCACGATCAATCTTGGCGGCCTGGTCAACGCCCTGCCCGATGCGCGGGATGACAGCTTCGCCGTGGTTCAAGGCCGCTCGGTTTCCGGCAACCTGTTTGCCGACAATGGCGGCGGCAGCGATACCGACCCGGACGGCGATACTTTGAGCACACCGGCGCGCAGTTTCGTTTCTGCCCAGGGCGGCACGGTGACGATCGGTGCCGACGGTGCCTTCACTTATCTTGCCGCTGCCGGGTTCATTGGCGCGGACGTGCTGACTTACACGGTTGCCGACAGCTTCGGCGGTACCGACAGCGCGGCGATCACGATCAATATCGGTGCCAATTCCGCGCCGGTTGCCCGGGCTGACAGTTTTTCCGCCATCGAGGATCGCCCGCTCGTCGGCAACGTCCTGGCCGACAACGGCGCGGGGGCCGACAGCGATGCAAACGGTGACAGCCTGACCGTCACCACGGGGACCATCACCACCGCGCGCGGCGGAACCGCCGTGATGCTGGCCAACGGATCGTTCACTTACACGCCGCGGGCCAACTTCAACGGGCAGGACAGCTTCGCCTACACGGTAGGCGATGGTTACGGCCTGTCCTCGACCGGGGTGGCGACAATCACCGTCGCCAATGTCAACGATGCCCCGACTTATGGATTCGATTCGATCAGCGCGGTCACCACCGTGCGCAAGACCGGCAACCTGCTGGCCAACGACGGAGATATCGATGGCGATGCACTGTCGGCAGATGTGGCAAGCTTTACCACGACCCGCGGCGGCGTGGTGACGATTGCCGCAAACGGCCAATATTCCTATCAGAACATGGACGGACTGGTTGGTTCCGACACTTTTTTCTATACCGTGCGCGATGGTAACGGCGGATCGGCCACCGGCATTGCCTCGGTCAGTCTTTCGGCTCCGGCAGGCGCAATCGTCGGCACACTTGGTGATGATGTGACGACTGGCACGGCCGCCAACAACATCATCCTTGGTCAGGCCGGCAGGGACGAAATCTACGGCGGCGGCGGGGCTGACAAGATCTATGGCGGATCGGGCGATGACGATCTCAGCGGCGACCTTGGCAACGACCAGCTTTACGGCGGCCTTGGCAACGACAAGCTGGAGGGCGGCGCGGGCGTCGATCTTCTGGCTGGCGGGGCCGGGCTGGACCGGCTGCGCGGCAATGCCGGCGCTGACCGGTTCGTGTTCCTGCGGCTCGACGACGGGGCCGATCTGGTCGAAGATTTCCGCCTTAAGGAAAAGGACAAGCTGGATGTCAGCGCGCTGCTCGACGTCGATTTCGATCTGCTTCTGCACCGGGCATCGGATTTCGTGCTGATTACCGAAGCGGCCGGGACCAGCTATCTCGATGTCGATGCCGATGGACTGGCCGGGCCAGCTGGCTGGGTGCGGGTGGCAACGCTTGCTGGCGTGACCGGGCTGACCAACGAAGACGCGCTCGCCAATATGGGCATCCTGCTGCTCTGACCGGCAGCCGGGTTTTCCTCCTCAGCATTGCGGCAGATATCGAACAGCGCGGCCTGCCGTGCTAAGCTCGCGATGAACCATCATCGCCGGTGCCATTTCCATGCCTAAGGTCCTGTTCATCCACAACGGCGCACCCGGCCGGTTCGCGCATATCGCCCGCGCCATGCTGGCCCGGGGATGGAGCGGAGCGTTGATCAACGGGCCGACCGGCACCGATATTCCCGGGCTGGACAATCGCCGCTTTGCGTTCGATTTGCCCACGGTGCGCCCCACGTTCCGGCCGGTGCAGCGGGTTGAACAGGCGCTGCTGATGGGCCGCGGCGCGGCGCAGGCGGCGGAACAGCTCAAGGCCGAAGGGTTCGTCCCCGACCTTATCATCGGGCATCCCGGCTGGGGCGAAATGCTCTATCTGAACGAGGTGTTTCGCGGCGTGCCGCAGATCCAGCTGGGCGAATACTACTATCATTCCGAAGGGGCGGATTCGAATTTCGATCCCGAATTCCCGGCCCGCCAGCTCGATAGCCGGATCATGGTGGTGGCGCAGAACGCCCACTTTGCGCTCAGCTATGTCGAGGCGCGGGCGATCGTGGTTCCCACCCCGTTCCAGGCCAGCCTGATCCCCGAATGCTTTCGCAGCAAGGTTCATGTGATCCATGAGGGGATCGAGACCGAGGCAATTCTCCGCTTCCCGCCCGAACAGCTGAAACTGGCGGACGGGACGGTGTTCGACGGGACGTTCCCGGTGATCAGCTTTGCCAACCGCCGGTTCGAGCCGCTGCGCGGGGTCCACGTGTTCCTGCGCATGCTGCCGCGCCTGTTCGAACTGGTGCCGAACCTGCGCGTGCTGATGATCGGCGCCGACGATCCGGGCACGTACGGGCTGCCCCCGGCCACGGGCGGGACATGGCTGCAGACGCTGCGGGCTGAACTGGGCGATCGGCTGGACTGGAACCGCGTCCACATCCTCCCGCCGCTACCGCACAAGCAGTTGCACCGGGTGTTCTCCAACACCACCGCGCACGTTTACCTGACTTATCCGTTCGTGCTGTCATGGTCGCTGCTGGAGGCGATGGCGTGCGAGGCGATCGTGGTCGGGTCTGACACCGCCCCGGTCCGCGATGCGATCCGCCACGGCGAAAACGGCCTGCTGGTCGACTTTTTCGACGGCGCGGCGATGGCGCAGCAACTGGCCGAAGTGTGCGCCGCGCCGGAACGGTTCGCGCATCTGGGCGGCGCGGCGCGGGAGACGGTGGTGCGCGACTATGACCGCGCCACGATCTGCGATCCCGCCTGGCTCAGGCTGATCGACGCGGTTTCCGGACTATCCGCCGCCTGAACCGGATGATTGCAATCCCTTCACCGTCATCCTGCAACAAGTTCAGGGTGACGGGCGTAGTGGGGAGGTGAACGACCGCAACTGGGTCGTCAGCGCTCATTCGACCGGAGCGTTGTGTGCAAGCGGCCCCAATGCCCTGATATCCGCCAGACTCACGCTGCACGCTGGCCCAAACTCTTGCCGATCCGCTGCTTCACATCCTCGATCCGCATCGCCTCCACCGCTGCGTGCGGGCAGTCGGCCAGCAGACTTTCGGCCATGTGCAACTGCTTCTGCGCGATCAGGTCGATCGCCAAGCCCTTGCCGGTTGCCCCGGCGCGCGCCGCCTCGATCCCGGTATTCAGCGCGAGGGTCGGCTGGTCGAGCGCGGCGCTTTACCGGGCGACGACGACAGCGATCCGCCGATTGCGCGGATCTTGCGGATTTTCCCGGATCAGCGGCTCGCGGTCGGCCACGCCTTCGATCCGGCGGAAGCGGTTTTCGGCGATGCCGCTGCGCATCAGCGCCTGGCGGGTCGCCTCGGCCCGCCCGGCGGATAGCGACCAGTTGTTGGCCACGTCGCCGGGCCGCCACTGCAGCGCATCGGTGTGACCTCGTATGGCCAGCGTGCCCGGTTCGGGGGAGATCGCTTCGCCGAGAATCGTCAGCAGTTGCGTGGCATCACTGGTCAGCACGGTGGTGCCGAGCTGAAACATCGCAAAGTTGGCATCGTCGATCAGATCAATGCGGATGCCCTCGCTGGTATCGACCATCCGCACCTGCTTGGCGAGGCGGCGCAATGTTGCGGATTGCTGCATCTTCTGGGCCATCCGTGACTGCATCCGCTTGATCTGGCCCGCGCCCTCTTTCGGGCCGCCAGTGGTATCGCGCGGGATGGTCAGCGTCTTGGTCCCGGTCTGGCCCTGGCGGTTGGGGTAGTTGTCGACATCGGTGATCGAACTGCCGCCAAGCAGGCCGTTGGACCCGGCGCTGCCTTCCTTCATCTTGACCAGCGTGGGCGTGAAATAGTCGGCAATGCCCTTGCGCTGCTTTTCGCTGGTGGCGCCCAGCAGCCACATCAGCAGGAAGAACGCCATCATCGCGGTGACGAAGTCGGCATAAGCCACCTTCCACGCGCCGCCGTGGTGGCCGGCCGCCACGACGGTGACCTTCTTGACGATGATTGGCGCGGGCAGCTCGTTCTTGCCGCGCGGGGCCTTGGCCATGGCTTACCGGCCCCGCAGGCTGTCGAGCAGCTCCGAAAGGCCGGGGCGGAACGCATGCCCCAGCCCGGACCGCGCGCTTTCGACGACCAGCGGCTGCGGCCAGCCATGCAGCGACGCGATCATGACCTGCTTCACCGCGTGGAAGATCTGTGCGTCCGCCTCGATCACCTGTTTCAGCCGCCCCGCCATCGGCGCGATCATGCCGTAAGCCAGCAGCACACCCAGGAACGTGCCGACCAGCGCCGACCCGATCATCGCGCCCAGCACCGACGGCGGCTGGTCGATCGAACCCATCGTCTTGACCACGCCAAGCACCGCCGCGACGATGCCAAGCGCCGGGAGCGCGTCGGCCAGCGTCTGCAGCGCGTGCTGCGGTTCGTGCATTTCGTGGAAGTGCGTTTTCATCGCGTTGTCCATCACTTCCTCGACCGCGTGGACCTCGAGCGTGCCCGAACTGACCACGATCAGGGTCAGCGTGTCGCAGATGAGATCGATCAGCGGCTTGTTCCCCAGCAACTTGGGAAACTCGGCGAAGATCGTGGACGATTTCGGGTCGGTGACGTGACTTTCCAGCGCGACCGGGCCT
>JANLUV010000219.1:0-4794 GCA_031363685.1 Alphaproteobacteria bacterium
GGTCGCGCTGGTGCGCGGCGAAGAAGCGACGCTCAAGTACCTGTTCCGCGAACAGGGCAAGGTCCGGCTTGACCCGGCCAATGCGGCCTACGATCCGCAGTACTACGGGCCGGACGAGGTCGAGGTGCAGGGCAAACTGGCCGGATTGCTGCGCCGTTATCATTGAACGCGGGCGTGGCTGGTAGCGGGTTTGCGATCGGCGGCCACGGTGGCGCCTGGCGCGGCGGCGGCTGGCGCAGACCGGACTGCGGGCAGAGCGTTTCGGTGTGCTGAGGCGGCCAAAATACCGGCGTCGGGTGCAGCGCCGGTTGACCGCGCAACGGTTGTTCCGGTGCCCGAAGCCGACGCGCTGGCCTGAGTGCCGCTTGCTCGCGGCAGCCATGGCGCCAGGCGAGGCTGCCACCAGCCGTGTTCGCCTTGCCGGGCCGCAACCGTGTCGATTCGTCCGGCGGCAAGGTCGAGCGAGATCCCGCCGGTTGCATCGAGCAGTTGCCGGTCCGCCTTGAGCCATGCCGGGCGGCAGGCAGCGGGCAGCCGCCGGTCAGCCACCACGATGTCGACCCGTTCGCAGGCTGCAGCAAGATCGCGGATCGGCACCGGATTGTGCCCGCGTGCCATCAGGAAACGCCAGTTGCGCCCGCCGCGCTGCACCTCCAGCCCGCAGAAATCATCATTGCAGCGCGCGCCGGGCCACTGGTCGAGCGGCACCAGCTTCCCGGACATGCCGGCAATTTCCGCCAGGTTCTGCCGGGCATAGTCGCTGCGGCTGTCACGCAGGATCAGCAGTGTATCGTCGGCCAGACCGGTGAACCCGACATGGCGCCCATCGCCCGAGATCAGCACATCGGGCGGGCGCACCAGCATCAGGCCGACAGTCCCGGCCAGAATCGGCACCAGCCCCCACAGCCGCGCCCGGCCCCGCCACAGCGCGAGCCAGAACCCGCCGATCAGGAACAGCGCATAACTGGCGCCGCCCATCGCCGGAAACAGCGTCACGGCTCCCGGTTGCCCAGCCACGAAATGCGCGATCCCGAGCAGGAATTCGAGCGACTTGCCCACGGCCCACCACACCGGTGCGCCGGCCCCGACCAGATCGAGCACCAGCGCCAGCGCGATCAGCGGCATCGTCACGAAAGTGGTCAACGGGATCGCGATGACATTGGCGAGCGCGCCGTAGACGCCCGCGCGGTGGAAGTGGAACAGCATGATCGGCAACAGTGCCAGTTCGATCACCACGCCGGTCAGCAGCACTTCGGCCAGATTCCGCAACGCGCGGGACCACCACGGGCTGTCACGGTTCGCCTTGAAGGCGCGCATCGTCGCCGAGCCGTGCAGCGCCACAATCGCCAGCACTGCGCCGAAGCTGAGCTGGAAGCTCGGCCCGACCACCGCCTCGGGCCACAGCAGCATCACGCCGAACCCCGTCACCGCCAGCAGCCGCAATGAGAGCGGCTCGCGCCCCAGCGCGACCGCCGCCAGCACCAGCAGCGCGCCCAGCACGGAGCGCACTGTCGGCACTTCGGCTCCGGTCAGCAGCGTGTAGAAAATCCCGGCTAGCGCCGCCAGCGCCGCCGCACACAGCGGCAGGCGGACCCGCAGCGCCAGCCATGGCCACAACGCCAGCAGCCGCAGCGCGATCAGGTAGACCCCGCCGATCACCGCACTGACGTGCAACCCGCTGACCGACAGCAGATGCGTGAGGCCCGCGTCGCGCATCGCGTCTTCGTCGGGCTGGGCGATGCCGCCGCGGTCGCCGCTGGCAAACGCCGCCGCAATCCCGCCGGGCGAGCCGGCAATCGCGCCGTGGATGTGCCGCGCCAGACCGCGCTGGATCCGGTCGAGCCAGCCGCCGTCGCCGTCTGTGGGGCGCAGAACTTCGACCGGGGCCAGCGCAGTGCCCGTCGCGGCGATGCCGCTGAACCACGCGGTGCGCGCAAAGTCGTAGGCGCCGGGCAGCATCGGCGGCGCGGGCGGCATCAGCCGCGCCTTGACCCGCACCAACGCACCTTCCAGTGCCTGCGGATCATCACGCGCGGTCGGCACGTTCACCCGGACGCGGATGATCCGGGTTCCACCCGGCTCGCGCATCGCCACCATCAGCCGAGCGCGATCATCGGCCGGTTGTTCCTGCCGGTGCAGCACGATGCCGACGAATGTCGCGGCCATCGGGCGCACGATGCCCGGAGTCCCGACGAAAGCCGACTTGATCCACACCGTGGCGCAGCCCGCCGCCAGAGCCAGCACCAGCGCAGCCAGCGCCTGCCGCAGGAACGGATGCCGACCGTGCTCGCGCATCGCTGCCTGCACCGCGAATGCGGTCCCCATGGTGACGCAGAGGAACGCAATCCATTCCCAGCGGTTGGCAAGTACGAACCATGCGGCTATTCCGCTGCCAAACGCGACAGCCAGCCACGGCGCGCGGTCGAACCCGGCCCCGGCGAGAAACCGTTCGATCCAGCCAAGTGCGCTGGACAAGGCACCAAGCCTGCGCCAAGGGGCGCGTTGCACTGCAGCGGCGCGGATACTGCCGGATTCGGTCATTCCAGAGTCGGATGTGCGATTGTCGGGCGGCGGCACAACCGGATACGCGCCGGCGCGGAGCAGTTCGGGTACGGCGTCGCCGGGCATGACGGCATAGGACAGGAACGGACGGATGATGGCAAGCGGCAGTGCAGCGAGCGAGGCAGCGATCCGGGATCGCCGTGTCGTGACGCGCTTTGCTCCGTCGCCCACCGGCTACCTGCATATCGGCGGCGCGCGCACCGCGCTGTTCAACTGGCTGTTCGCGCGCCATCACGGCGGCACCTACCTGCTGCGGATCGAGGATACCGATCGCGCCCGCTCGACCGAGCCGGCGATCGCCGCGATTTTCGACGGGCTGGACTGGCTTGGCCTCGCCGGGGACGAACCGGCGGTGTTCCAGTTCGCCCGTTCCGAACGGCATGCGGCCGTGGCGCACCAGATGCTGGATGCGGGGCACGCCTACCGCTGCTATCTGACTCAGGCGGAACTTGCCGCGCGGCGCGAACTGGCTCAGGCCGAGCGCCGGCCGTTCCGCATCGAGAGCGAATGGCGCGACACCGATCCCGCCACCTGGCCCGCCGACGCACCTTACGTGGTCCGGATGAAGGCCCCGCGCGAAGGCGAGACGGCGATCAGCGATATGGTGCAGGGAACTGTCACCGTCCAGAACGTTGAAATCGACGATTTCGTGATCCTGCGGTCCGACGGGACGCCCACTTACATGCTGGCGGTGGTAGTCGATGACCATGACATGGGCGTCACCCATGTGATCCGGGGCGACGATCATCTCAACAACGCGTTCCGCCAGCTCGTGATCATCCGCGCGATGCACGAGGCCGAGGGCGGTTGGCCCGATCCGATCTATGCTCATGTCCCGCTGATCCACGGCTCGGACGGTGCCAAGCTGTCCAAGCGCCACGGCGCGCTGGGGGTCGATGTCTATCGCGACGAGATGGGTATCCTGCCCGAAGCCTTGTTCAACTATCTCCTCCGCCTTGGCTGGGGCCACGGCGATGACGAGATCATCGCCCGCGAACAGGCCGTCGCATGGTTCGATATCGCCCATGTCGGCAAAAGCCCGTCGCGGTTTGACCTGGCCAAGCTGCAGAATCTGAACGGCCATTACCTGCGCGAGGCCGACGACGCGCGGCTGGCGGGCTTTGTGGCCGCGCGGACGTCCGGCGAAATCGATCTGGACCTGCTGGCCCGGGCCATGCCGGTGCTCAAGGTGCGCGCCAAGGACCTCGACGAACTGGTTGCCGGCGCCGCGTTCCTGTTCGCCACGCGCCCGCTGGCGATCGACGACAAGGCGGCCAGCCTGCTCACCGAAGACGCGCGCGGGCTGCTCGGCAAGATCGCTAACGCACTTGCAGCAGAACACGACTGGACAAGCGCTGCTCTGGAGGCCAATCTCAAATCGCTTGCGGCGGAGTGGGGGCTGGGTCTGGGCAAGCTGGCACAACCGCTGCGCGCGGCACTGACCGGACAGACGACCTCCCCGGGTATTTTCGATGTTCTGGTTTTGCTTGGCAGGGACGAAAGCCTGGCGCGGATCGCCGCCCAGGCCGAACCTGTCGGGCAGGAATGATCACAAGGAGTTGGACAGGTGGGTAACGCAAAGCTGACCGCAGGGGGCAAGGACTTCGAGTATCCCGTTCTCAGCGGGACCGTCGGGCCGGATGTCGTCGATATTCGCAAGCTCTATAGCCAGACGGGGCTGTTTACGTTCGATCCCGGCTTCACGTCGACCGCAAGCTGCGAAAGCGCGATCACCTATATCGACGGTGACGAAGGCATTCTGTTGCACCGCGGCTATCCGATCGGCCAACTGGCCGAACAGTCGAGCTTCATGGAAGTGTGCTACCTGCTGCTGAACGGCGAACTGCCGGGCACGGACGAACTGGAGAAGTTCAGCACGACGATCAGCCGCCACACGATGGTGCACGAACAGCTGTCCAGCTTCTTCAGCGGGGTTCCGCCGCGATGCGCACCCGATGGCGATCCTGTGCGGCGTGGTGGGCGCGCTTTCGGCGTTCTACCACGATTCGACCGACATTGCCGATCCGGACCAGCGCCGGATCAGCGCTCACCGCCTGATCGCCAAGATGCCGACGATCGCGGCGATGGCCTACAAGTATTCGGTCGGCCAGCCGTTCGTCTATCCGCGCAACGACCTGTCCTATGCAGGCAACTTCCTGCGCATGACCTTTGGCGTTCCGGCCGAGGAATATGAAATTGTCCCCGCCGTCGAAAAGGCGATGGACCGGATCT
>JANLUV010000237.1:0-2954 GCA_031363685.1 Alphaproteobacteria bacterium
GGACGATGTGGCGGGCGAAGCGGTCGAGACGGTCGGGGGGAAGGGCCATGGTGCGGCGGTGTTTAGGCGAGCGCGGCGAATGTGGGAAGGGCGCGCAGCCCGGCCTCAGGCGGCGACCGGCGGTGGACCAACCCGGCATAAGCTGTGGACGCGGCGGGATAACCGGGTGGATAATCCGGTGGGCAAGCGCGGCAAAAGTGGTTGGGGATGCGGGGGCAGCCTGAGCATAGCCGTCCCCATATCATTCCTTAGTGTTTGTAAAGCCTTAGCTTTCCAGCTGCCGGAGGAGCGAACGCACGTCGCCGTCCATGTCGGCATCGCGGGTGCGCAAGTCTTCGATCAGGCGCACGGCGTGGATAACCGTGGAATGATCGCGGCCCCCGAACTTGCGCCCGATTTCCGGGTAGGAGCGCGGGGTCAGCACCTTGGCAAGATACATCGCGACCTGTCGCGGCCGGACGACCGCGCGGGCGCGGCGCTTGGAGGCCATTTCGGTGCGATCGACCCGGTAGAACTGGCAGACCGTGCGCTGGATTTCATCGATGGTGATCCGGCGGCGGTTGGCCGAGAGGATATCGGTGAGCTGTTCCTCGGCCAGCTGGAGCGATACCATCTGCCCGGTCAACTGGGCATAGGCGATCAGCTTGTTGAGGCCGCCGACCAGTTCGCGCACGTTGCGGTTGATGGTCCGGGCGAGGAACTCGATCACGTCCGCCGGGACTTCGGTCGGCGCGAAGCGGGCGAGGCGGTGTTCGAGGATCGAACGACGCAGTTCGATGTCGGCCGGCTGGATATCGGCGACCAGACCCATCGACAGGCGCGAGAGCAGCCGCTGTTCCACCCCGTCGAGCGCCTGGGGCGCGCGATCGGCGGCAAACACCAGGCGCTTGCCTTCGGCGAGCAGGGCATCGATCGTGTAGAGCAATTCTTCCTGCGCGCTGGCCTTGCCGATGATGATCTGGATATCGTCGACCATCAGGAGATCGAAGCCGCGCAGGCGCGACTTGAACTCGATCATCTGGTTCTGCCGCAGCGCCTGGACGAATTCGACCATGAACCGCTCGGCCGAGCAGTAGAAGATTCGGCTGCGCGGGTGCGTTTGCAGGAAGGCGTGGCCGATCGCGTGGAGCAGGTGGGTCTTGCCCTGCCCGGTCGCCGCCTTGAGGTACAGCGGTGAGAACTGCGGCTTTTCAACCGCCGCCATGCGCTGCGCCGCGTTGCAGCCGAGCACGTTGGCAGCGCCGGTCACAAAGGTGGTGAACGTCAGCGAGGGGTCAAGCCCGATCGCCGACTGGCCGAGCGCTGCGAAGTCGTTCACCGGCATGTTCAGCGGGGCGGTTTCGGGCACCGGCGCGGACGATGCGCCGTCGTTCGCCGGGCGGCGGCCCGAGGAGCCGTTCAAACGCAGGTCGGGCATCTGGCGGCGCGCAGGGTGGACCAAGATGCGCACATGGCGCACTTCGGAGCGGGCGATCTTCCACGCCAGGCTGAGCCGATCGGCAAAGCGATCCGCGACCCAGTTGGCCGAAAACTCGGTGGGTAGGAACAAGTCGAGCGTACCGGTTTCCTTGCAGAAGCTGTCCAGCTGGATCGGCTTGATCCACTGGCTGTGCAATTGCTGGCCAAGGTCCTTGCGCAGGCCCTGGCTGATGTCCGCCCAATCGGCGGCGAGGTCTAGGGCTTCCTGGTCTTCTGTCATGCGGGCTTCGTTTGTCTTACTTTTTGTGGTCATGCCCGTGCTCCCGTGCATGCCGTCTGGTGGGAATGCCGCAGGATGCGGGCCAACCATTCATGGACAAGCCATCGGGGCGTTGTTCTGCTTCCTGCTGGCTCTGCTGCCGCCAGTTTCGTTACCGACATATTCGTTGCCGCCTGTGTCACCGCGAAATCCCCCTATCAGCCGCTCTGCCGTCGGCCGCAGTCCCCCGATCTGCGGCGGCCAAAATTCACCCCTCCGCCGGAACCGTGAGGTCCGAACATCTGCGGTGAACTTGGTCCGTAATACCCATAGCGAGATCGCTCCGGGCAAGGGCGATTTAAGAGCCGGAATCGGATGAGGGCAAGCGGCTGACTGCAAAAAAAATGAAATAATCAGCCTTGACTTCAAAAGAGCCGCAGAATCCGGCCCTTGCAATTTCAACCCGCTGAAAAATAAAGAATTATGTGACCGAATCAGGCCGAATCGCTGAAATATCACGCTTTTCCAGAATTATCCCGCAGCGCAGCATTGGCGCAAAGAAAATGGCCGGAGAGGCTCTCCGGCCATGTTCCATTTTCGTGCCATCGTTGCCCCCCGTTCAAGGGTGGCGATTCGGCGAATCAGAGGCCGGAGACGGCCTTGCTGAGGCGCGACATCTTGCGCGAGGCCGTGTTCTTGTGAAGCACGCCGCGCGCCACGCCGCGCGCCAGTTCAGGCTGGGCGGCCTTGAGGGCATCGGCAGCGACCGACTTGTCGCCACCGGCGATCGCCGCTTCGACCTTCTTGACGAAAGTGCGGATGCGGCTGATGCGGGCACCGTTGATCTCGGCGCGCTTGTCGTTGCGGCGGATGCGCTTGCGGGCTTGCGGCGTATTGGCCATGTCTGTCCTTCGTTTGGCCGTCGATGAGACGACCCGCCTGTCTGGAATCTCGTGCAAATTCGCTGGGCTGACACAAGGCCACCCCGCGGGAAGGGCGGCCCTTAGCGGCGGACCGGCGAATCGTCAACTTTGTTTGTTGGTTTGTTCAGCGCTGGCAGCTTGGACAGTACCACGTGCTGCGCCCGCCTTGCACGATCCGCTTTATGGTGCCGGGGCACGAACGGCAAGGTTCGCCGGCGCGGTCATAGACATCGAACTGCTTGGCGAAATAGCCAAGCTGGCCATCGGGCTGGGCATAATCGCGCAAGGTCGAACCGCCCGCCGCGATCGCCTCGGCGATGACCGTCTGGATCGCCGGGACCAACCGTGCGAGC
>JANLUV010000263.1:0-5010 GCA_031363685.1 Alphaproteobacteria bacterium
TTCACCTCATCCAGCACGGCTTTCAGCCGTTCCTCGAACTCGCCGCGATACTTGGCGCCCGCGATGAGCGAGCCCATGTCGAGCGACATCAGGCGGCGGCCCTTGAGGCTGTCGGGCACGTCGCCATTGGCAATGCGCAGCGCCAGCCCCTCGGCGATCGCGGTCTTGCCGACGCCGGGTTCGCCGATCAGGGCGGGGTTGTTCTTGGTCCGCCGGGCGAGGATCTGGATCGTGCGGCGGATTTCCTCGTCGCGGCCGATCACCGGATCAAGCTTGCCGTCGCGGGCCGCCTGGGTCAGGTCGCGGGCGTACTTCTTGAGCGCTTCGTAGCTTTCCTCGGCCGAGGCGCTGTCGGCGTTGCGACCGCCACGCAGTTCGGCAATCGCGGCTTCGAGCGTCTGCGGGGTGACATTGGCGGCCTTGAGCGCCTGCCCCGCCCCCGTGGTAGTGGCGAGCGCCAGCGCCACCAGCATCCGCTCGACCGTGACATAGCTGTCGCCGCTTTTGGTCGCGATCTGCTCGGCCTGATCGAGCACGCGGACGGCATCGTTATCGAGTCCCGGGGTCTGCTGCGCCCCTGCGCCCGAAACCGCCGCGATCTTCGCCAGCGCCTTGTCCACTTCGCCGGCCGCGATCTTCGCGTTGCCGCCGGCGCGCTGGATCAAGCCCGCCGCCATGCCCTGCTCGTCTTCGAGCAAGGCCTTGAGCACGTGTTCGGGCGTTATCCGCTGATGGTTCATGCGGATCGCCACGGTCTGGGCTGCCTGCAGGAACCCCTTGGCGCGATCGGTAAATTTCTCGAGATTCATGGGATTGTCTCGCCTCCTGCTGAGCGAGAGATAGTGTTGCGTTTAGGCAACACAAGGACGTGGCTCAAATTTACGCCTAATTTCCGCGCAGCCCTTTCAGCAAGCCCCCGGCAGCGCCAATCGGATTGTCGCGCAGGCGCCCTTCCTCGGCCCCGATATAGCTGAAGATACCGCCCAGCGTCTGTTCGGCAACCGATGCGCCCAGCTTGTCGCGGGTGATGCCCGCTTGCGCAATCAGCGGCGATTTCGCGGCCAGCCGGTCGATCTGGCGGAATGCGCCCACCGTGAGCAGACCCTTGTCGACCAGCCCGCGCAACCTGGCCTTCAGTTCGTCCCCCGCGCTACCCCGCAGGTATTGCGTCGCGCCGTCGCGCGCGGTGGCGATGCCGGGCGCATCGGCCAGGCTGAGGCGGCCGATCGCGGCATGGAAAATCGGCTTCGCTTCCTTGGCGGCAAGCCCGGCGGCATCGTTAAGCTTGCGCACGACATTGTCGGTGATGCCCAGCTTCTGGCCGGTATCGAGCGCCGACATCAGCATCCCCCCGATGCCCCCGGTGCTGCGCCCCAGCAACGGCAGCGCGATACGGATGGCAGGATCGGCATAGAACGCGCCGGGCTGCGCCAGCTTGTCCAGCGATGCAGCGGACGCCTTGCCGAGCAGGTCGCTCAGCGATCCGCCCAGACCGGCCGCGCGCAGCGGAGCGGCGGCACCGAGTGCCAGCGCCGCCCCCAGCACGGCGAGCAATTCACGGCGTAACGGTGAACCGGCGGCCCGAGGCGGCCAGCACGTCGGCGCTGGCATAGCCGATCAGGTCGGCGCGGAACGGCGTGCCGTGCAGGTACACCGCGCCGCACGGCGGGCGCGGTCCGGCCAGCGTACGAAATCCCTCGGGTGACACCGCTTCATGCACCCCGCGCATCAGCCACAGGTTGGTCTGCCCGCGCACCGGACCATTGCTGGCGAACAGCGCACAGCGCCGATCGACCAGCCCGTCGATCCGCCCGCGCAGCGCCAGGTTGCGGGCATGGACCTGCGCCCAGCCAGCATCGGCGCGCAGCGCGGCATACCAGCCAGCAATCCCGCCCAGCGCAGCCACCACCACCAGCGCCGCCATGCCCGTGCGGGTGCGGCCCTGCCATTGCCCCAGCGCGACGAGCAGGATCAAACCCAGCGGCAGCGCCAGCTTGAACCGGTCGAACGCGAACTGGGCGGCGTGCTGCGACAGCAGCAGGTTTTCCGCGCAGGCGCCGGTCAGCACGATCACCACGGCCAAGACTGCTACTGCCGCCGGATCGCGCTGACGCAGCCGCGCCCAGGCCGGACGAACCGCCAGCACCAGCATGATGAGGAACAGCCCGAAGGACCGGAAATAGCCCGCCACCAGCGATCCGCCGCCCACCGCCGCAGCGCTGCGCGCGCCGAACCGGGCGACCAGTGCCTGGACGAAGTTATCGAGCCCGATCCCGGCGGTAAACTGGGCGAACGTCAGCGCCAGCGACGCCGCTGTGGCCAGCGCCACCGCCCCCGCCAACGCCCGGCGCGGGGACGCTGTCAGGCCCGGCAATGCCAGCACCAGAACCAGCGTGCCGTTGGCGATCAGCGCGCTCCATTCGAACAGCGGGCCGACAAACGCCAGCATGACCAGCACCGGCCCGGCCCCGCGCCGCCCGGTCAGCAGCGCCAGCAGCGCCAGCCCCATCCCGCTCAGCACAAGCTGCGTCGCGCACTGGTGCCAGTAGACCAGCCCCGTGGATTGCAGCGCCTGCGTGGAGAGCAGCAGCGGCAGCGTGGCCAGCACAGCGTTGGCGCGATTGTAACGGCCCTGCGGCACCAGCAACTCCGCCGCCCGCCACGCCAGCAGGAAGAACAGCAGCGCACTGACCGTGCCGAGCATGACATTGAACAGCGCCAGATTGCGCAGGGTAAATTCCGCCCCGACCGCCTTCAGCGCGGCATAGGGCAGCACGAACCCGGCTGGGAAAAAGCTGGTGTAGATCTGGTCCCCGACAGGGTTCGCCACCGCCGCGCCCCACGCGATATGCTTGTCCCGCGGCTGGCCGAGCGAGACGATCGGCAGGAACAGGTGTTCGCGCGCCGGGGTGCGATCGAGCGCCTCCATGGTCAGCACGACATGATAGCTGGCCTCCAGGTTTTCGGCCCCGGTGCCGTCGTGCCAGGTCGGCAGACGCAGGCCGATCGCGCCAAGCGCGAGCAGCAGCACGACCAGCGCGCCGCCGATCCAGCCTTTGGGCCAGCCCGCTAACCTCTCGCGTGCCGCGCTCCCCCGTCCCGCCACCTGACATGCCCCCCGTTCCCGCCCATATGGCGAGGACGGCGCGGCAAAGTCAATTTGCGCCGCAGTGATACGCTTGCCCCTCGAAATTGCCGCAATTGTCGCTAGACCAAGCCCATGCGCCGTTTTTTCCTCACCGCCCTGCCCGCCCTCGCCGTTGCGGCCTGCGTGCCGACAATCCACCAGCAAGCGGCCAGCCCGCCGCAAGCTGGCCCTGTGGCCCCCGCACCTGCCAAGCCCGCGCCGCTGGCCGAACTGGTCCGACAGGTGGATATTCCCTATGACAAGTTCACACTTCCCAACGGGTTGACCGTGCTGGACCACACCGATCGCAAGGCGCCGATTGTCGGGGTGACGCTCTATTACCGGGTCGGCTCGAAGCACGAGCCCAAGGGCAAGACCGGGTTCGCGCACTTGTACGAACACCTGTTTTTCGGCGGGTCGGAAAATGTGCCCAACTTCGACATCCCGCTCGAAGGCGCTGGCTCCACCACGACCAACGGCTCCACTTCGTATGATCGCACCAACTATGTCGAAACAGTGCCGACCGGCGCGCTTGATCTGGCGCTGTTCATGGAAAGCGACCGCATGGGCCACCTGCTCGGCGCGGTGACGCAGGACAAGCTGAACAAGCAGCGCGGGGTGGTCCAGAACGAGAAGCGGCAGGGCGACAACCAGCCATACGGCCTCGCCGATTATGCGATCGGCGATGGGCTGTACCCGGTCGGCCACCCCTATCGCCACAGCCCGATCGGCTCGATGGCCGATCTCGATGCGGCGACGCTGGGCGATGTGCGGCAGTGGTTCCGCGACAATTATGGCCCCAATAACGTCGTGCTGGCGCTCGCGGGCGATATCGATGCCGCCGCAGCCCGTCCGCTGGTGGAACAGTGGTTCGGCGATATTCCGCGCGGCAGCGATGTTGCCCCGGTCGCCGCCGCGCCGGTCACGCTGTCCGCTCCGGTGCGCCGCGAGATGACCGATCAGGTGCCAAGCCTGCGGATCACCCGCAACTGGAGCGGGCCGGGCCTCAATGATCCCGATGGCCCGGCGCTGAAGGTCGGGCTCGATATCCTGGGCGGCCTTGCCAGTTCGCGGCTCGACAACGCGCTGGTGCGCGGCGCCGAGGTGGCCGTGGCGGTCAGCGCACAGGCCGATCAGAACGAGCAGGTCAGCACCCTGCAAGCGTCGATGGACGTGAAACCGGGCACGGATGCCACGGCAGCAGAGCATGCGTTTGACGCGGTGATCGCCAAGCTGGTGGCGGACGGGCCGAGCGCCGACGAAGTGCGCCGATCGGCCACCCGCCTGGTCAGCGCGCGAATTACCGGGCTGGAACAAGTCGGCGGGTTCGAGGGCAAGGGCGCGACGCTGGCGGAAGGGCAACTTTATTCCGGCGACCCGCAAAAGTACCGCGCCGATCTGGCCCGCATGGCCGCGCTGACGCCGCAGGATGTTCGCGCCGCGCTGCAGAAATGGCTCGGCCGGCCGGCTTTCACGCTGGCGGTCACGCCGGGGCCGCGCACCGAAAGCGGCGAGGCCATGGGCGGCTGGGGGGACGAGGGCAGCGCGCCGGCCCGGCCGAAATCCGCCCCCAAGTCCACCCCGAAACTGACCGCGCCGACGCTTGTCAAAACCCCGCCGCGCGCACCGCCGGCGGTCGCTCCGGTGGGCGCGCTGGCCTTCCCCGCGATCGAGCGGACCACGCTGGCCAACGGCATCCCGGTCGCCCTCGCCCGCCGCACCGCCGTGCCCAAGGTATTGGTAAATCTCAACTTCGACGCCGGAACCGGGGCTGACCGGCTCGATGCTCCGGGCACGCAGGGAGCGATGCTGGCGCTGCTCGACGAACGCACCACAACCCGCGACGCGACCGCCATTGCCGAGGAGCAGGAGCGGCTGGGCGC
>JANLUV010000265.1:0-5023 GCA_031363685.1 Alphaproteobacteria bacterium
TTCGGCAGAATCCGACACTCTGCTCGCCATGCTCTCAACCGCGCTCCAGATCAGCCGCGCCGAAGCGGGGATCGGGCGCGAACGCTTTATCGAAACCGACGTGGCGGCCATGCTGGCGGATCTGGTGGAACTCTATGGACCTGTCGCCGAGGAGCAGGGAATGGTACTGTTCTGCAATGCGCCGAGCGAACTTACCGTCTCGCTCCACCGCGAGCTGATCGGTCAGGCCCTGGGTAACCTCATCGAGAACGCAATCAAATATGCGCAAGGTGGCCGCAAGATTGCGCTGGCCGCTACTCTCACGAAAAATGGAGTGACCTTGAGTGTCGCCGACGATGGCCCGGGCATTCCCGAGGCGCGTCGGACCGATGCGCTCAAGAAATTCGGTCGACTCGATCCAGCGCGCACCATTTCCGGTTCCGGCCTTGGCCTGTCTCTTGTCGAAGCGGTCGCACGCCTGCATGGCGGCGACATTGCGCTGGAAGACAATGCGCCCGGTTTGAAGGTGGTTTTGACCATCAAGCGATAGTGCGGGTGCGGCGGGTGCATTCTCTGCCCCGCATGAACTTTCCTTAATCTTCGCGCCCCGGGGCAGAAATTTCCGTCCTTCTATCGTCATTCCGCAACACCGGGTTGCGAGCCAAAGGAGTGATGAAATGGGTATTCTGGATTTTGTCGAAGAAGCCGCTGGTGCCTTTGCCGCCGATAAGGCGCTCGAAGCCGCCGATCCGAATGCGGGGCTTCTGGCCAAGGGGGCTGCGGCATTCGCCGGGTTTGAAGGCGTCTCCAAGCTGAAAGAGGTGCTTGGCGGAAGCGGTGACGAGCAAGCCAATGCCGACCAGAGCGACACTGGTGAAACCGCTGCTGCGAATGACGATCAGGGCAACGATAGCGCCTGACGTCACGGTGGAGGCCGGGGCCTGCCGCCCCGGCCAACCGCTCAGAATTCCCTTTGAATGACCAGTCCGATAGTCACCTGCGGATTGTTCTCCAAGGTGACTGCAATGCCCGGTCCGATATTGAACTTGTCGGGGACCGCCAGCTGATAGCCCAGCTCAAGCGAGGCTGGTGCGCCCTTCTCCACGACGAGATCGAAAACGACGGCGTCTTCCGCGCGCGCTGGCGCTTTCACGCCCAGAATGAACCCCGGTGTCCACACGGCATTGTTATCCGGCGATTTGACATATTCGACTAAGCCATTGACGTAGAACACAACCCTGCCGACGGTTTTGGCGACAATCACAGTGCCGGTCAGCGCAACGCCCAATTTGGGCTGCGAAAAGTAGATCACTGCGGAAAACGACGTGGCGATCGTCGGCACCTTACCGTCATCGGCGTGCCAACGTTGCTCCCAGCCCAACCCCGCTGTCCTGCTGAGATGCAGCCGATCATCCCACGTGACCGTCGGTAGCAACAGCGACATCACAGCGTCACACGCACCGCGCTCTTTGCCCGGTGCAAACTGGATCGCGGTCTGCAACTGCGTCGTTCCCGATGCGCTCGACAGGCCCATCGCCAGCGTCGGACGTTGCGGGTCGGTCGGCTGTCCGTCGAGCAGCGAACTGAAGGCAGACACACCCTGCTGATCGGCGACATCGTCGCCGCAGTCGATTTCCCGGCTGTGGGTTCGCGTTTTGGCGAATGCCTGCTGGGGCGCTATGCTAGGCAGCGCCACCAGAAATGCAATCAACAATCTCGTTATGTGTCGCACGAAATTCCTCTCGTCAGCTGCACTATCATTGGAAGAAGGCAAGTCGGCCAAGCAGAACCGGATTGGCAGCGCCCCTTCCGTCGCCATTGGCGGCGATATCAGCTTCGCAGAATACTCCCGATCTGGGCTGCGAGATTACGATGCGGCTTCAACGCGTCCGCTGCGTTCGAGCTTGCCCCAACCAACCCAGGGCCCGCGCATGGCGTTGATGACGGCGCGGATCACCACCGAATACATCAGCTGACGGTAGATGAAGCGCTGCGCCACCAGCAGCAGCGCCGGATAGCGCTTCTCGCGCTGCTCCAGCCGGTAGGCGACCCAGCCGCACAGCACGTCGATGGCCGTAAACACGATCCAGTATATCGCCATGCGCAGCACGTCGCTCTGGGTCTGCGCCCAGCCATGCTGTTGGACGCGCAACCAGGTCGAGACGATGCTGACCACCAGGGCGAGGTCAATCAGCGGCGAGATCAGGGCGAAGCCGATCTGGAACAGCCAGGCCTGCGGGATGCCGATATAGGCTAGACCTTCGGGCTTGCGTGTTCGCAGGATCGAGCGGTGCTTCCATAGGCATTGCAGCGTGCCGAACGCCCAACGAAAGCGTTGCTTGGATAGGGCGGAAAAGCTTTCGGGCGCTTCGGTCCAGGCGACCGCATCGACATCGTAGCCAATCCGCCAGCCCTTGCGCTGGATGGCGATGGTCAGGTCCTGATCTTCGGCCAGCGTATCGGTTGGATAGTCGCCGACGCTGGCAAGTGCCGATCGCCGCCATGCCCCGACCGCTCCCGGCACCACCATGATTGCATCGAACTGCGACAGCGCCCGGCGTTCCAGATTCTGGGCGGTGACATATTCGACCGCCTGCCAGCGGGTGACAAGATTGTGGCGGTTGCCAACCTTGGCATTGCCCGCGACTGCGCCGATTTTGGGGTCTATGAACCAGCGGGCCAGCTTGGCGATGGTTTCGGCCTCGAACTGGGTATCGGCATCGAGCGCGATGATGATTTCGCCTTTGGCCAGCTTGAGCCCCTCGTTGAGTGCGCGAGCTTTGCCGCCGTTCTCCAGCGTCAGGAGCTGCACGCGCGGATCGCTGCCGAAGGCGCGGCAGACAATCGCGCTGGTCTCATCCTTCGAGCCATCGTCGATGACGATCACTTCCAGACCGACATCGCAGCTCTGCAAAACGCGCTGCACCGACGCCACGATCACCCGCGCCTCGTTGAACGCCGGGATCAGCACCGAAACGAACAGCGAGGGATCGATCGGCGGCGGCACCGGGCGGTTTTTTGGCCGGTTGCTGTTCCATGCCAGCACCGCGAGCACAATCGCCCGCCCGATACCCAGCATGATCACGGCGAAGAACAGCCAGTTGAGCGCGTAACCGAACATGCCGAAAAACAGGAAGATGCCGACATCGGCGCGCACTGAGAGCAGATCCCGCCCCGTCACCTTTGGCATCACCGCATCGCGTGACAGCCCCGCGAGCTGCGATACCGGCGCAAACTGGTAGCCCTTGGCACGCAGTCCATCGATGATCGCCGGCAGCGCAGCAACTGTCTGGGAGCGATCGCCGCCGCCATCGTGCAGCAGGACGATCTGGCCCGCAGTTTCCGGATTATCGGTCTGCACTTGATCGAGCGCTGCTTTGACGATGGCGGCAACGCCGGGCCGCTTCCAATCGCTGGGATCGACGTGCAGGCCGACATTGGTGTAGCCATCCTGTTGCGCTACCAGCGCCGGCACGATTTCGTTCGCAGTGGTCGGCTCCGCATCGCCGAAATAGGGTGCGCGGAACAGGCGGAGCGACCGGCCGGTATAGGCCTCGACCAGCCGCTGCGTGCTGTTGAGCTCGATCCGCGTGCCCTCGGCCGAAACCTGTGCCAGATTGGGATGGGTGAAGCTGTGATTGCCGATCTCGCTGCCTTCATCGATGATGCGATTGAGCAGGAAGGGATGCGGCATGGCATTCTCGCCGATGACGAAGAAAGTTGCGGGGACATGCTTCGCCTTCAGAATGTCGAGGATTTGGGGCGTCCATTCGGGGTCTGGGCCGTCATCGAAACTCAGTGCGACGAGGCCCTTCTGATAGCCCGCGCGACGGATGACATAGGGCGTGGGCAGCGCATGATATTGCTCATCGACAACCAGCCCCTGCTTGCCCTGGGTGAGGGTGCGGCTGCCATCGACCGGTGTTTCCTCAATCCGCAAAATCTCGCCATTGCCTTCGATATCGACTGCGCCTTGCGAACGCAGGCTCCGCAGATCGGGCAACTTGCCGGTCTGGAAGGCGTCGAGAACCTTCCACACGTCCGGATCTTCGGTGCCGAGCCGCCACAGCGCGACACCAGCAACCCCTTCCAGGGCCGAAGCGCGCAGCTGGTTCCAGGCACTCACTGCGTCGAGAAACCAGACCGTATGTGTGTCGCCATTCTCTTCATAGCTGAAAGTCGGATTGCCGCTCGCCTTGTCGAACTGGATTACTGCCTCGCTGTCATGCGCTGCCAGCCACGAATCCTCGACCGAGCCGGTGTCGCCGCGTCCGTTGCCGGTCCAGTCGTAGCTATAGCTGCCGACTCCGACGATCGCCTTGTTACGCGGGACAACTGCGAGGGCGGCTTTCAGATGATCGACAAACCATTGCTGGCTGGCAATCGGCCCGGCCTCGGCATCGGTGGTGTGCTCGTCGTAATCCATCAGCACCAGGCGGTCGGCGACCTTGGCATAGGCGCCAAGATTCCATTCCTCATTGTCCACCGGCACCGCCAGCGTGATCAGCCAGCGATGCGCCGCATAGCGCTGCTTCGCCTGGGCCAGGAATTTGAGATAGTCACCCTGCGCCGAGGCCGGCAGTTCCTCGAAGTCGAACATCACGCCGATGGCGCCTCGCGCGGCGAGCTGCGGCTCCAGCCGGTTGAGCAGTGCCGCGCTCGCCTTGGGATCGTGCATCAATGCCGCCATACCGGCGCCATCCCATTTGCCGTTCAGCACATTTTGCACCATCGGGACGATCGCTGGCGGCCTGGGTGTCGAAGCCAGCAGCCTGTCGAGCTGGTGATCGGGGAACACGGTCAAATGGTGATCCGCGCCGGTCACCGAAATCAACCCGGGCACCAGCCAGTCCAGTTCCTTGATATGCCGGGCCAGAGAGGCGCGGCTGGCATCGTCCCAGGGAACATAGAAGCCGACCTTTAACTGATTGACCTTCTGCTCAGCAGCCGTGCCGCCGCCGGGAAGCCACGACTTGATGCTGGCAATCGTCTTGCCAAGCTTCTGCGATAGTGGCCGCGGCTGGGGCCGCTCCATCGATAGGGC
>JANLUV010000275.1:0-3674 GCA_031363685.1 Alphaproteobacteria bacterium
GCCAAACACCGCGCTCGCCGCCTGAAACAGTTCATCACGCGGTATTCGGCGGATGCTTACTAAGTGCGCTCATAAGAGCACGCTTAAGACCGGTCACTCACCCGCCCGGCAAGGCGGGACCCGCCGGAGGGATACGTCATCACGGCTCCTGCTCACAGATAGGAGCCTCCGGAAAACCCGGGACGCTTCAACCTCCACTTAGCGGCCTGTGCAGATTTGCCGAGCTACCTCTCCAGCTCTCTTCGCGCTGACCTGCTGACGAAGCTGAACGCCTTCGCAGCGGCGCGGGGGCTTTAGGCGAAGGCGGCCCGGGTCAGGGCAATGATCGTCACCAGCCGCTCCCGCGTGTCGGGCAGGTCCAGCGCCAGCAGGCGCAGCGCGGTGCCCCGGCGCATCGCGGCGCGGAACTGATCGTCGGTGAAGTCGTGCTGGATCCAGGTTTCGAGCGCGCCGGTGGTCAGCAGCAGCATGTCTTCCGACAATTCCCGGGGCAGCACCGCGCAATCCGGCCAGCGGGTGAAAATGCCCGCCACGGCCTGATCCCAGAAATCGCGGCTTTTGCGGATGAAAATCGGCCGGTTCACCGGATCATCCACGCCAAACAGGTGGCGCAGCAGCGCGCCGTAGAACTGAGGCCGCGCAAGATAGGTGGCGACGATATCATCGCCCGCATGAAATACCTTTTCCACGGGGTCCTTTGCGGGGTCGCGGCGGCGGACCTGATCGATATTGTCGACCGTCTGGTTAAGGAGCTGGAACAACAGCGACGATTTCGAGCCAAACTGGTTATAGATCGTCTGCATGCTCACGCCGGATTGCCGCGCCAGATCTTCCATCGAAAAATCGGTCGTGCCGCCTGCCTCGATCAGTGCTTCCGCACGGTCAATCACCGACTGGCGGCGCAGCGTCACGTTCGTGGATCGTCTGTTCATGCCATTTGTCATCGCGTCCGCATTGCCTGAGCGTGCTTACACGCATGCGCGATGGGCGCCAACCACCCGGCGATCCGGGCGCTTGACATGCGCTGAAGTCAAAATTAGAACACGTTCCAATTACACGACAGGGCGCGAACCCTGTCGACGTGGATGCGGACGTTTAATAAAACCCCGGACGTTTAATAAAACCATAGTCCGGATGGGAGAGTCGAATGCCGAACGGTCTGTCGGTTCGCACGTGCGCGGCACCATTGTGCGCCACTGCGCTGATGGCCGCGTGCGGCCTCCGTCGCCCTGGCCGCATGATCTGACCGCCCTCCGCAGCAGGAATTCATACCCATGGACATCTACTACACCCCGCTCTGGCAGGATCCCGGCGCGGGGCGCCCGCCGCAGCAGTTCGTGCAGGACGAACTATGGCTGATGGAGCAGATCGAGGGCTTCGGCTTCGATGCCTGCTGCTCGCCCGAGCATCACTTCGACATCGATTACTCGGCCTGCCCGGACAATTTCCTCCCGCTCGCCTATCTGGCCGGCAAGACCACCACATTGAAGCTGTGTCTGGCGGCGGTGATCCTGCCGTGGAACGATCCACTGCGCGCGGCCGAAAAGCTCGCGTTCCTCGATCACCTCAGCAACGGTCGCTGCATTCCCGGATTCGGCCGGGGCCTTGCGCGGATGGAATACGAACTGCTCGGCATCGACATGAACGAATCGCGGGACCGGTTCGACGAAGCTGCGGCGATGGTGCTGAACGCGCTGCGCACCGGCGAGATCGAAGGCAACGGCCCCTATTACAAGCAGGCCCGCGCGCCGATCCATCCCGCCCCGCGCCCGGGGCTCCTCGACAATTTTCTCAGCGTCGGCATGTCGCCGGATTCTGCCGCGATGGCCGGCAAGCTTGGCGGCAAGCTGTTGAGCTTCACCAACAAGCCGCTGCCGCAGATGCTGCCGCTGTACAATTCCTATGCCGATGCCCTGCGCGCCAACCATCCCGGCAAGGCGCCGCATTACGTGCTGGCCGATTTCTTCATGGTTCGCGACAGTGCCGATGAAGCGCTGGATCTGGCGATGAAATACGTGGTGGAATATTTCCACACTGTGGTGCGCCACTACGAGATGACCGGCGAGCATTTTGACAATGCCAAGGGGTATAGCACTTACGCCGCCGACGCCGCCGCTCTGCGTGCCGCCGGAGCGCAAGCTGCGGCCGAGACTTATGTGCTGACCCAGGTTGGCATCGGCAACCCCGCACAAGTGCTGGAGAAGATCGCGGAACGGCTGCGCGTGCTCGGCCCCGAAATCAGCCTGGCCGGCTGCTTCTATTACAGCGGGATGCCCCGGGAACTGGCGCAGGCATCGATGCGGCTGTTCAGCGAAAAGGTCCTCCGCGAGGCCCGGGAAATGGCTGCGGCCGCAATTGGGGGCGCTTTGGTCGGCTGACCAGAAGCAAATCAAATACCTACCATATGGTCAACATATGGGCGCGAAAGCGTTGCAACAGAGCCACACCTATGAACATTTTTGGGCAATGGATTGTCAGACTGACCATTTTCTGCAAGGATTTAACTGACCAAGAGCACTAATTTAACAAAACACAGCTTTGGGAGTGGGAAATATGATCCGTTCGAAATCCGGCATTCTTCTGGCGGGCTGCTCGTGCGTCGCCATGCTGACTTTCGCCGTCCCCGCGTTGGCGCAGGACAAGCCTGAGGTGGTCGCCGAACAAGGCTCCGCAGCTGGCGAAATCGTCGTTACCGCCAACAAGCGCGAACAGAACCTCAGCAAGGTCGGCCTGTCGGTCGCGGCATTGGGCGCCGATGCCCTGGCCAACCAGCGCATCGGCGACGTGGCGGATCTGGCCAGGGCCACGCCCGGCCTGACCTTCGCGCCCTCGCCCAACGCTACGCCGGTTTATACCCTGCGCGGGGTCGGCTTCTTCGAATCCTCGCTCGCTGCCTATCCGGACGTCAGCCTCTACATCGATCAGGTTCCGCTGCCGTTCCCGATCTACACGTCGCTGACCGCGTTCGATCTGGAGCGTGTGGAAACGCTGAAGGGCCCGCAAGGCACGCTGTTCGGCAACAACGCCACCGGCGGCGCGATCAACTTTGTGCCGGCCAAGCCGACCGATCACCTGACGGCCGGCGGCGAGCTGACCTATGGCCGCTTCAACCTGATGGAAGGCCAAGGCTACATCAGCGGCCCGATCACCGACACGCTCCGCGCCCGCATCGCGGTCAAGGCGGCCCAGGCGGACGGCTGGCAGTACAGCTACACCCGCAACGACACCAACGGGAAGAAGGACAACCTTGCGGTTCGGGGCATCATAGACTGGAAGCCGACCGATGCCCTGTCGGTCGAGCTGAACCTCAACATGTGGCGGGACCGCGGCGAGCCACAGTCGCCGGCGATCATCCTCCATACCCCGCAGAACGATACGTCCGGACCGCCGGTCGGCCCGGGCGCGGTAAACTGGGTGCCAGGCACCGTCTGGCCAGTGACGACCTATCCGCTTGCGCCGAACAACAACCGCGCCGCCGACTGGACGCCGGGCATTCTCCATAGCGACAACCGCTTCCGCCAGGCAGCGCTGCGCATCGACTATGACTTTGGCGGGATCGCGCTGACCTCGCTGACCGGCCTGAGCGACATGAAGTTCCGCAACGGCACCGAAGGCGGCGGCACCGCGCTGGTCGACCTCGACATATATGCCAACGACGGCGACATGCGCTCGTT
>JANLUV010000354.1:0-23192 GCA_031363685.1 Alphaproteobacteria bacterium
GGTGCCAGCGGCACACCCCGCGCAAGCCGTGCCAGCTTGAACCGTTCAGGGGCGCGAAGTTCCGGTTTCTGGCCGCCAGCACCCGCACCGAAAGCGGCGATACGCTGTTCCCCGCCACTGCCTTGCGGACTTTCGGCTTAGGACGGCGCAAGGTTTCGATCGGGCTGATCGGCCTGACGCTGAAGGACACGCCCAACCTCGTCTCGCCGGACGGGATCAAAGGCCTGACCTTCGCCGACGAGGCGGACACGATCAACGCGCTGGTCCCGACCCTGAAGACGCAGGGCGCCGATGCGATCGTGATCCTGATCCATCAGGGCGGGCGCACCACCGACCTGACCGATCCCGATGGCTGCGACGCCTTGACCGGCGATATCCGGCCGATCCTGGATCGGCTCGACCCCCGGGTAGACGTGGTCATTTCGGGCCACACCCACTGGGCCTACGTCTGCGATTACGCCGCGATCAACCCGGCCAAGCCGTTCCTGCTGACCAGCGCCGGGCGTTATGGAGAACTGGTGACCGACCTGGCGTTGCAGATCGACCCGGCGCGGCACCGCGTGGTGGGCAAACAGGCGCACAACATTGTCGTCCAGTCAGCGCCTTATGTTTCCGCGCGCGGGCCGGTGGCAAACTCTGACCTTGTGCCCCGGTTCGAGCCTCGCCCCGACGTGAGCATCTATGTCGCGCGCTATGTCGAGGCGGCGAAAGCCTATGCCCAGCGCCCGGTGGGGGCATTGGCCGGGCCAGCGGGCAAGAACGCCAACACCGGCGTGGACCAAGGCGGGCCGCTCGGCAACCTGATCGCCGACGGGCAACTGGCGGCGACCGCCGGGGCCGGCGCGCAGATCGCATTCATGAACCCGTTCGGCATCCGCGCAGCGCTGGTGCCAGCGGCGGACGGGCAGGTGACCTTCGGGATGATCTATGCGGTCCAGCCGTTCAATAACCAGCTGATGACCCAGACGGTGACCGGCGCGGAGCTGAAGGCGATCCTGGAACAGGCCGTCCGCCCCGGCGCGCCGGTTCAGTGGCTCACGCCCTCGCAGGGGTTTGCCTATGTGGTCGATCGCCAAGCGGCGGACGGGCAGCGGGTGATGGCGATGAGTTTTCTGGGCCGCCCGGTTGATCCCGCCGCAAATTACCGCGTCACCACCAGCAGCTTCCTCGGCAATGGCGGCGACGGGTTTTCCGGCTTCACCATGGCGCGCGACAAGGTTTTGGGCGTGACCGACAGCGAGGCGCTGGAGGTGTGGCTCAAGCCTGGCCCGCTGCGCGCCGTGCCCGATGCGGCGCGGGTGAGCGAAGTCAGGCCGCCAAGCCCTATTCGCTGACCACGTCGGGCGCGGGTCCGGCAAATCCCTCGCCGTCGGGCCAGCCCGGCGCGGCCAGACCCAGGACCTTGAACAGCGCGCCCATCTGGTCGGCCGCGACAAGTCGCTCTTTCGCGACCCATATCGCCGTTGCCTTGGCCGGCAGGACCTGCCCGAGCGCGCGCGCGCGGGCATCAGCGCCGAGCGCTTTCAGCCATTCCCCTTGCGGCACGGTGCCGAGCCAGCGCGCGCCGCAATCCTGCGCGATGCGGGCCAGGGTGGCGAAATCGACGTGGGCGGTCAGGTCCGCCTCACCCGGGGTAGCGAAGGGATCGACCTTGTCATGCGCCCGCACCGCCTGCAGGGTCGATCCGTCGCGCACTTCGTCATGGCCATAGTCGAAAAACAGGGCCGCACCGCCTTGTGCGGCCAGCCGCCGGGCAACTTCCTGCACCGTGGCCGCTGCCGCCGGGCATGTTTCAATGATCGTCCCGACCGGCGCCTCGCGCCGCGCCTCGGGCACCGCCGCTTCCATCGGCGTGCGTCCGGCGACGGGCAGGAAGCGGTCTTCGTAGTAGCCCACCATCCGCTCGCGCCAGCCGGTTTCGGTCCGCACCAGCTGGTGCACCGGCAAGGCATCGAGGAACTCGTTGCCAACCATCAGCAATGGTCCGGTTTGCGGCACACTGGACAAATCGTCGTGGAACAAGGCGTGCGGCACTGCGGCCAGTTGCAGGTCCTTCAGCGCCACCGACGTCTCGACGAAATGAACCTTCGGCTCCAGCCCGAAGCGGGCCATCGTCCGCAGCACATCGCACGCCAGCGTCCCGCGTCCCGGGCCAAGTTCGACGTACTGGACCGGCATCGGCCGCCCGGCACGCAGCCAGATGTCAGTCAGCCATAGCCCGACCAGTTCGCCGAAGATCTGGCTGATCTCCGGCGCGGTGATAAAGTCGCCCGCCAGACCGAGCGGATCGCGGCTGGCGTAATAATGCGCGTTCGATTCGCCCATGTAGTGCAGCAGGCTGATTGGTCCGTGGTGGTGGATCAGCCGCGCGAAAACCTTGGCCAGCCCATCGGCCGTGGCGAAATTATCCGTGTCGGCCGCGCTGGGGCGTTTGCCAAAGCTCATGCCGGAACCTGCGCTCCCGACCCAAGCGCCGGCCGCAGCAGCGCGCGGACCAGCAGGAACAGACCGATCACGATCATCGGTACGGTCAGCCACTGGCCCATCGACAGGCCGGTGCGCACGGCAAAGTCCTCCAGCTGGGCGTCGGGTTCGCGGAAATACTCGACCGTGAAGCGCGCCAGGCCATAGCCCATCACGAATATCCCGGTCAGCAGCCCGGTGCGGAACCGCGCGCGGGTTTTCCAGAACAGCGGCAGCAGTACGATCAGCAGTGCCAGCCCTTCGAGCGCGGCTTCGTAGAGCTGGCTGGGATGGCGGGCGAGCGGGCCGCCATCGGGAAATACCATCGCCCACGGCACGTCCGGGCCGGCCACGCGGCCCCACAGTTCGCCGTTCACGAAATTGGCGCAGCGCCCGAACAGCAGCCCGAACGGCACGCAGACCGCGACATAATCGCACACCCGAATGAAGTTCAGCCCGCCGCGCCAGCTGACCCAGGCCATGGCCAGCGTGACGCCGATCAGCCCGCCGTGAAAGCTCATCCCGCCTTCCCACAGCTTGACCAGTTCGGACGGGTTCGCCCACAGCTGCGGCGCGTAGAACGTGGCATAACCCAGCCGCCCGCCGAGGATTACGCCGAGGGTGCAATAGAAGAACAAGTCGTCTGCATGACGCTGCGCCATCGGTGCGCCGGGCTGTTTCAGCGTTTTCGAGACGTGCCAGTAGGCGAGCAGGATCCCGGCCAGATAGGCGAGGCTGTACCAGCGCAGGGTGAAGAAGCCGAGGTCGATGCCCCGGGTCAGCCCAAGATCGAGCCAGTAGATCGGCACGTCACCGCTGCCAGTGACGGCGGCAGTGACGGCGGCGGCGGCCAGGAATGACAACACCCGGTAAAACCCCTTCAGGCTGGTGGCGATGAACGCCGGTTGCGCCCGCGCTTCTGGCACAGCCGGGGCGCCGAGGAAACCGGGTGCTGCACCCACGGTGGGCTGGGCCTCCCGGGTTTCCGACCCGTTAATCCAAGTTAGCTGCTGTCCTTCGCCCGCGAACCTGCTAGCCTGCAGGGGTGCATCCAGCCGGGGTCCGGCAAACCGGCCCCGCCGCACTGACGCCGCCAGCGTGTGCCCCGCGCACCTGCCATCCTGTTTAGCCGAGCAGCCGGACCCACCGCACCTTGAGTTCCTCGCGCATCGCCAACCAACGGGCCATCATCGAACGGCGCGGCCTGGCCGTCGCCATTGCCGACGCCGTGGCCGAACACGGCGCGGACAAGGCCCGGCCGCGAGTGGTCGAACTGCTGCGCGGCGCGCTGGGCCTGGGCCGCGAGGAGATCGCCCGCCGGCTGGCCGAACGCCCGTCCGCCGGGGCCGACTGCGCCGCCGCGCAGGCGTTCCTTGTCGATCAGCTGGTCCGCCTGATCCATGACCACGTGGTCGGCCACGTCTATCGTTCCAGCAACCGGTCGACCGGCGAGCGGATCTTGATCATGGCGGTCGGCGGCTATGGCCGGGGCGAGATGGCGCCCCATTCCGACGTCGATATCGCGTTCCTGACCCCGAGCAAGCAGACCGCGTGGTGCGAGCAGGTGATCGAGGCGATGCTTTATTTCCTGTGGGATCTGGGGCTGAAGGTCGGCCAGTCCAGCCGCTCGCTCGATGACATGGTGCGCATGGCCCGCGCCGACCTGACCATCCGCACCGCGCTGCTCGAAGGGCGCTATGTGTGGGGCGATCAGGACCTGTTCACCGAAGCCCAGCGCCGCTTCTGGGCCGAAGTGGTGCAGGGCACGGAACGCCAGTTCGTGGCCGAAAAGCTGGCCGAACGGACCGCACGCCACAAGCGCCTGGGCGATAGCCGCTATGTGGTCGAGCCCAACGTGAAGGAGGGCAAGGGCTGCCTGCGCGACCTCCACGCGCTGTACTGGATCGGCAAGTACATCCACAAAGTGCGCGATCCGTCGGAACTGGTCGACGTGGGATTGCTCACGCCGAGCGAATATCGCGCGTTCCGCCGGGCCGAGAACTTCTTCTGGGCAGTGCGTTGCCACCTCCACACCATCACGCACCGCGCCGAGGACCGGCTGACCTTCGATATCCAGCGCGAAGTGGCGGCGCGGATGCAGTTTTCCGATCGCCCCGGCAAAAGCGCGGTCGAGCGGTTCATGCAGTTCTTCTTTCTCCACGCGAAGCGGGTCGGGCACCTGACCGGGGTGTTCCTGGCGCAACTGGACGAACAGTTCGCCAAACGGCAGCCACGCGGGCTGCTGGCCGGCTTCCGCAGCCGTCCGCGGATGCTGCGCGGCTACAAGGTGTTCGGCGGCAAGATCAACGTGCCGAGCGATGACTGGTTCAGCCAGGACCCGGTACGCCTGATCGAGATTTTCGCGCTGGCCGATCAGGAACGGCTGGAAATCCATCCCGAGGCGACCCGCCAGGCGTCGCGCGACGCGCGCCTGATCGACGGCAATGTGCGCCAGTCGGTGCGCGCCAATGCGTTGTTCCTTGAAATGCTGACCAGCCGCCACGATCCCGAAGGCACCCTGCGGGCCTTCAACGAGTCCGGCGTGTTCGGGCGGTTCGTGCCCGATTTCGGCCGGGTCAACGCGCAGATGCAGTTCGATATGTACCATCATTACACGGTGGACGAACACACGATCCGCGCGATCGGGCTGCTTTGCCAGATCGAGAAGGGTGAGCTTGCGGTCGATCATCCGCTGGCGACCGAAGTGTTTCCCAAGCTCACTTCGCGCCGCGCGCTGTATGCCTCGGTGCTGCTGCATGACATCGCCAAGGGCCGGCGCGGCGATCATTCGGTGCTGGGCGCCGATGTCGCGCTCAAGCTGTGCCCGCGCTTCGGGCTCGATACGGCCGAGACCGAGCTGGCTTCATGGCTGGTGCGCAACCATCTGCTGATGAGCGCCACCGCGTTCAAGCGCGACCTGTCCGACTGGAAGACGATTACCGATTTCGTCGGTTCGGTGCAGTCGATCGAGCGGCTGCGCACGCTGATGCTGCTGACGATCGTCGACATCCGCGCGGTTGGCCCCGGCGTGTGGAATTCGTGGAAGCGCCAGCTGATCGGCGAGCTTTACGAGCTGTCGGAAGAACGCCTGCGCCTGGGCCACGTCCAGCACGGCCGGGTCGAACGGGTGGCCGCGCGCAAGCAAGCCGTCGCGCGGCGGCTGGGCGAGCGGGCGGCGCTGGTCGATACCGTCGGCAGCCAGATGTCCGATGCTTACTGGATCGCCGAGCCGGACGACATCATCGCGCTCAACCTGGCCCAGCTCGACCGGGCCAAGGGCGCCCCGCTTGACGTGGCGACCGAATATTATGCCGCACGCGGGGCCACGCTGGTGACGGTGATCGCATCGGACCATCCGGGGCTGTTCTACCGCATCGCCGGCGGCATCCACCTGGCCGGCGGCAACATTATCGACGCACGCATCCACACCGCGCGCAACGGCATGGCGGTGGACAACTTCCTGATCCAGGATCCGCTCGGCCGGCCGTTCAGCGAGGATACCCAGCTTGCCCGGCTCAAGACCGCGATTGCCGATGCGCTGGCCAACCGGGTCAAGCTGGTCCCGCAGCTGGCCGCCCGCCCGCTGGCGCGGACCCGGGCCGAAGCCTTCATGGTCCGCCCCCGGGTGGAATTCGACAACAAGGCATCGAACCGCTTCACCGTGGTCGAAATCAACGCGCGTGACCGCCCGGCCCTGCTGAACCGGCTGGCCCGCGCGCTGTTCGAATCGCGCCTGATCGTCTATTCCGCGCATATCGCGACGTATGGCGAGCGCGCGGCGGATACGTTCTATGTAACCGACGTGCTGGGCGAAAAGATCGATCAGCCCGCACGGCTGAAAGCCGTCGAGCGGCGCCTGCTGGATGCCGCCGGGGAAGAGACGGTGGAAGTCCACATGGCCTGATCGCGCGGCGCCGGTCGGTCCCGTTGCTGCCTTGGTCCCGGCCCCCGCCCTGCCTTTTTCCCGGTCCCGCGCTGCCTTTTTCCCGGTCCCGCGCAGCTTTTTCCCCCGCCCCTCGCAATCCGGCGGAACGATCGCGATATTCCCTGCTTCCCCGCCGCGGCGAATCGCATTAAGGACGCGCCCGGAACGCGGATTTCATATCAACTACCGGAGAACGAACTATAGCCCCCCCACCCCGGCGTATGCTGCAGCCCCCTGTCAAGAGCGGGCCGCGCTACAACCAGCTCATCCAGTCGGACAAGGTCCGCGTTATCGATGAGAACGGCGAGAACATCGGCGTGATGTACACGCGCGAGGCGATTGAACAGGCGGCCGGAGTCGGCCTTGATCTGGTTGAAGTCTCCCCGAACGCCGATCCGCCGGTCTGCAAGTTCCTTGATGTCGGCAAGTACCGCTACGAGGCGCAGAAAAAGGCCAATATCGCGCGCAAATCGCAGAAGACGCAGGAGATCAAGGAGATCAAGATGCGTCCGAACATCGACGACCACGACTATGACGTGAAAATGCGCGCGATGCACAAGTTCATCGGCGAAGGTGACAAGGTGAAAGTCACCCTGCGCTTTCGCGGCCGCGAACTTTCGCACCAGCAGCTGGGCATGAACCTGCTGCGCCGCGTGCAGGAAGACATCGCCGAGGTTGCCAAGGTCGAAGCCTATCCGCGCATGGAAGGCCGCCAGATGCTGATGGTGGTTTCGCCGAAATGACGCCGGCCTGAGGGCTGACGACCTGAGGGCTGACGACTCGAAAGGCGCTCCGCACGGAGCGCCTTTTGTGTGTTGGGGAAGCGTTGGCGATCCCGCCGCTGCTGATCGTATTTTCAATACAGCGGTCGGGAACAATGATATGGTTGAAAGCGTTTCGTCTGACTTACTTTCAAGAATTAGTGGCTGGCGCGGCGTTGCGCTTATTGTGAGCAGCTTGTCCCACCCTATCGGCAGCGAGAAAGGTTTTCATCATGCATCCCATCGCTCCGGCCCCAGTGATTGATGACAGCCTGCTGCTTGCCGTCATCTACAGTTCCAACGCGCCGCTCGTCCTGATCGACGACAAGCTGACGGTGATTGCCGCCAGCGATTCGTTCAGCCGCAGTTTTGCGATCGATCCGGCGACCGTGGCGGGCAGCGCCCTGACCGCGCTGGGCGCGGGCGAATGGAACGTACCGCAGCTGGAATCGCTGCTCATCGCCACGGCGCGCGGCCATGCCAGCATCGATGCCTATGAAATGGATTTGAAACGGGATGATATTGCCAGCCGGCGGCTGGTCATCAACGCGCAAAAGCTCGAATACTCGAACGAATCAAACATCCGACTGCTGCTGACGATCATCGACGTCACTGACGCGCGCATTGCCGAAAAGCTGAAGGACAACCTGCTGCGGGAAAAGGACGTGCTGTTGCAGGAACTGCAGCACCGGGTCGCGAACAGCCTGCAGATCGTTGCCAGTGTATTGATGCAGAGCGCCCGGCGGACGCAGTCCGACGAAGCCAGGGCCGATCTGAGCAACGCGCATCTGCGCATCATGTCAGTGGCGCAGTTGCAACAGCAACTATCCGCGTCGCGGATCGGTGAAGTGAACTTGCGCACCTATTTCACCGATCTGTGCCGCAGCATCGGCGCATCGATGATTCGCGATCACAACAAGATTGCGCTCGATTTGCTGGCGGATGACAGCGTGAGCACAGCCGAAGTGTCGATCAGCCTTGGCCTGATCGTGACCGAACTGGTCATCAACTCGCTCAAACACGCGTTCCCGGGCGAGCGGATCGGCAAGATCCGGGTCGGCTACAGTTCGCACGGCGCCGCATGGACGCTTTCGGTCACCGACGACGGCATCGGCCTGCCGGTGGACGACGGCGGGCCGAAGCCGGGCCTGGGCACCAACATCGTGGCAGCGCTGGCCAAGAGCCTGGGTGCGGTGGTCGAAACGCACGACGCGAAGCCGGGCGTGTCGGTTTCGATCGTTCATCGCTGAACGCGGCGGTCGGGCGTTGCCCCGCCGTTCAATCGATCACGACCACCCGCTCGAACCGCTTGCGCCACAACTCCGGCAGCGCCGCGAACGTCGCGGCCGCGATCAGCAGTTTGGGATCGCCATCGCGCTTGAAGTTGCGATGATCGATCCACCACGGCAGGCACAGCGTAAAGTAGAGGAACGGGCGCGGCTCGTCGCTATGGTTGGCGCGGCCGCGATGACGGATGCGAAAGTCCCACAAGGCGGCCGATCCGGGCAGCAGGTCCGGTTCGGCGCCCGGCTCGGAACCATCGACGGGACCGGGCGTGCGATGGGTGCCCGGCCACAGTTCGGTGCGGCCGTGGCTGGCATCAACCGCAACGAGGGGGACGCCGACGGTCAGCGCGGTTGTGGGCAGCATCCGATCGAGCGGCTCAATCCCGAACAGCATCCCGCCATCGTGGTGGATGTGCTGATCCTCTGAACCGGGCAGCGAGACCACCACCCCGAAGGCATCGATCACCCAACGGCGCCCGAGCAAGCCATCGGCCACCGCAGCCAGGCCTTCGTGCATGATCAGGCGCGGATCGGCAAACATGTCGCTCATCACCACCGGTGCGATAAAACGGCGGTCGCCAACGGCATAACGGCCTTCGGTCGTAACGAAATAGTCCGGGTGCCGGGCGCGCAGGGCGGCCAGCAGATCGGCCGCGAAGTCAGCCGCGATGAACTGGTCCAGCACGAGATACCCATCGCGCCGGAACCGGGCGAACGCCTCCTCGCCCGCATCTGCTGTGGCAAAGCGTACCGGCTCCACGTTCAGCCCTTCCATTCCCGCCGTTCCTCGGCCGCGCGCAGCACTTCGTAGCTGACCTGCAGCTTCTGGAACGCCTCGGCCGCTGCGGCATCGCCGGGCTTCACATCCGGGTGGACTTCCTTGGCCTTGGTCCGCCAGGCCTTCTTCACCGCCTCGAAGTCCGCATCCGGGTCCAGCCCGAGCAGGTCCAGTGCGCGCAGTTCGTCGCGGCTGCGGGTGCCATCGCCCGATTCGGCCCAGCCGTAATGCGCGGCTTCCTTATAACCGCCAGCATCGCTGCGTTCACGGGTTTCCCGGTCGACGGCTTCTTCGGCGGTGAGGCCGGCGAAATAGTCCCACCCGGCGTTGTATTCGGCGGCGTGGCGCTGGCAGAAGTACCAGCGATCGGGGCTGTTGGGAGATTTGGGGGCGGGACATTCGCCCTTTTCGTGGCAACCTGCACGGTCGCACATGCGCACGGGCGCGGCCTCGCTGCCGCTGCCGTAGCCGCGCCAGCGCGGGAATCCCCAGTCATTCTTGCGGTGTGCGCGGCTCATCCGGCCAGATAGTGCGCCTGCCCCCCGGGAAGCAAGGAAAACGGCGCCGGAATCGCTTCCGGCGCCGTTTGACGGTCTACCGCGAGGGTCAATCGATCGTGACGGTGACCGCGCGGCGGTTCTTCGCCCAGCTGGCCTCGTCCGAACCGAGCGCGACCGGACGTTCCTTGCCGTAGCTGACCGTGGTCAGCCGGCCGGCATCAACACCGAGGCCGACCAGGTAGTTCTTCGCCGCATTGGCGCGGCGTTCGCCCAGCGCCAAGTTGTATTCGCGGGTGCCGCGTTCGTCGGCATGGCCTTCGAGCGTGGCCTGCTTGGCCGGGTACTTCATCAGCCACTGCGCTTGGCTGGCCAGCGCGACCTGATCGGCTGCATCGACATTGTACTTATCGGTATCGAAATAGATCACGTCGCGGCCCATCAGACTGGCGACGAAATCGGCGTGGCTGCCCGGCGCCGGTCCCTGGAACGAGGCGGCCGGGGCCGGTTCGCTGGCGGTCATGGGTTCGGGCGCGGGGGGCAGCTGCTTGGGCGCCTTGGGGGCGCACCCGGCCAGCGCGGCGCTGCCGGCGAGCAGCAGGGCGGCAGTCCGCAAGGTCGTGACTGGCTTGATCCGGATTGGCATTGACTTACTCCTTCGCTTGTTCGTCCAAAGTCTGGCAAAAAATCAGTCGGCTCACGTTCAGGGCTGCACCGGGCCCCACGCGGGGTCCGACGCATCGACCGGGGTGGGCAGCTTGCGCTCGTTCCGCCCGGTCAGGTCGACCTGCCAAATGGACGCACGGCCGGAGTTCTTCGCGGTCCGGAAGAACTGGATGATCCGCCCGTTCGGCGCCCAGGTGGGCGCCTCGTCCTGCCAGCTGTCGGTAAGCGTGCGCATGTTTGCGCCTGACGGGGACATTACCGCAATTTTGAAGTCCCCGGCAATGTAGGTAAATGCAATCTGATCGCCGCGCGGGCTCCATTCGGGCGTTGCCGCGCGGCCGCCGAAGAAACTGATGCGCTGCTGGTTCGAACCGTCGGCGTTCATCACATAGACCTGCTGCCCGCCGGAGCGGTCGCTTTCGAACACGATGCTGGAGCCATCGGGCGAATAGGACCCGCCGATGTTGATGCCCGGAGTATGGGTGAGCCGCTGCACCGCGCCGCCGCTGGCGGACACGCGGTAGATGTCGGTATTGCCGCTGATCGCCATCGAATAAAGCACCGACTTGCCATCGGGGGACCAGCGCGGGGCGAAGGTGGGGTTCCTGCTCTGGGTGATCAGGCGCTGCTTGCCGCTGGCGATGTCATAGGCGTAAATTCGGGGAAAGCCGTTGAAATAGCTGAGATAAAGGATCGACTTGTAGTCGGGCGAATAGCGCGGAGTCAGCGCCAGGGCCTGGCCCGTGGTGATATAGCGGTGGTTCGCGCCGTCCGAATCCATGATTGCCAGCCGCTTCATCCGGCGATCCTTGGGGCCGGTTTCGGCGATGTAGGCGATCTTGGAATCGAAGAACGGATTCTCGCCCGAGAGGCGCGAGTAGACCAGATCGGCGCACTTGTGCGCGGCGCGCCGCCACTCTCCCGGGCCGACCACCCAGCCGCCCTTGACCAGCTGCTGCCTGAGCGCGACGTCATAGAGATAGCAGCCCACGGTCAGGTTGCCGTCGCCATTGGCCCGGACATAACCGTGGACCAGCATTTCCGCCCCGCGCCCCGACCAGATGCCGAAATCGGGCGCGACGACCTGTCCAATGCTCGGCTGCGGCAGCGACTCGGGCCCGGTCGGCTTGAACAGGCCGTTGTTCCTGAGATCTGCGGTGACGACCTGCGCCATCGCCTTGCCCAGCGCGGCGGTCGATCCGGCGCTGGCCTGCGTGGGCTTGTCGGCGTCGGTCGGGAACGCCGGGATGGCGATGCCGAGATCCTGCCACGGGGTTTCGTCCGAGACCGAACCGGTCAGGCCGCCTTCGTCCGGCGCGGGGGCAACCGCAGGTGTGCCCGCCGGCGCTGCGGTAATGGTTGGCGCGGGGCTGGCCGTTTGGGCCGCCAGCGGCGCAGCAAGCACGAGCGCGATGAGCGGAAGGGTGCGGAGCATCATTGCGACAACTTCCTGTCAAAACGGAACGAAACCACGTGTTTCCATGCGGCGTAAAGATCGGACGGCAAATCAAACGGCGCGGCCAGCCGCACCGCGCGGATGGCCTGTTCGGCATGGCGCTGCGCCTGCGCCCGGTTCGCATCGGTGATCCCCGACTGACTGACAACGCGCGGGCTGCCCGCAAGGCTCCCGTCGGGATTCATGTCCCACGTGAGCACGGTCACCAGCTGATCGGCATCGGCGCCTTGCGGGGCAGCCCAACGCGGGCGCAGCTGCCGGGTGATCGCACCCGACAGCGCCGCCTTCACCGCCGGGCCGATCGCCTGCGCGGACGGCACGGCGGAACGGGCGCCGGGGGTCTGGCCGCCGGGGACGCCCCGCAGAAAATCATCGCCGATCCGGCTGCCGCCGCCGGCGGGCCGGGTTGACGGCTTGGCCGCAGACTTGGCCGGCGCGGGGGCGACCTTGGCCGGTTGGGCCGTTGCAGGCTGCGGTTGAGGCTGCGGCGCGGGAGCCGGTTGCGGCAGCGGCGCCGGGGCAGGGTCCGGCGCCGGATTTTCCGCGATCACCGGCGCGATCACCGGCGCGGCCTGCGCGTTGGGATCGGGCGACGTCGAGGTATCCGCCGTCTGGTCGGAGATCGTCACCGTCATCCGTTCGGGCATGGGCAGCAGCGCCGGGGTCGGCGGCTTGAGCGCCAGCCCCGCTACCAGCCCCGCATGCGCGGCCAGCGCCAACACCAGCGCGGCAGCCTCTTCGCGGCGCAGGACCGGCCGGGGATCCGGCCGGGGATCCGGCCGGGGGAGCGGGATGGCATCCATCACCATCGGCTATGGCGCGACAACTGAACCGTTTGTGACCAGCGAGATCGCGTTGAACCCGGCATGGTTCAGTTCGCCCATCACTTCCATCACATCGCCGTACGCCAGCGCGCGATCGGCGCGCAGCGTGACCAGCGGCGGTTTGCTGCCATCAGGCGGCATCAGGCCCGCCAGCCGGTCAGGCAGTTCGCCCGGCGCGACTTCGGCCTGGTCAAGATAAGTGTGTCCGTCCGCCGTCATCGAGATGGCGATCTCCTGCGGCTCCTGCGGCAGCGCGTTGGCGCGGCTGTCGGGCAGATCGATCGGGACGCCGGCGGTCAGCAGCGGCGCGGTGACCATGAAGATGATCAGCAGCACCAGCATCACATCGACCAGCGGAGTAACGTTGATTTCGGCCATCGCACCGCGCTTGCCGCGCCGCCGCCGCCGCGAGCCGCCGCCGGGTATGACACCCATCACCATCAGTCGGCCTCCAGCTCGCGGCTGAGCGTGCCGTGGAACCGGTCGGCGAAGCGCTGCAGGCGTGCTTCGAACGTGTTCACGGCATGGGAAAACCGGTTGTAGGCGATGACCGCCGGGATTGCCGCGAACAGCCCGATCGCGGTGGCGAACAGCGCCTCGGAAATCCCCGGCGCGACAACGGCGAGCGAGGAGTTCTGCTGCTGCCCGATCTGGAAGAACGAGTTCATGATCCCCCAGACGGTGCCGAACAGGCCGACGAACGGCGCCGCCGAGCCGACTGTCGCCAGGAAATTGAGCCGGTTGCCGAGCAGGTCGCTTTCCTGCTCGACCACCGAGCCCATCACCGCCCCCAGCCGCTGGCGAGTGCCTTCGCGATCGAGTTGCTTGAGCGCCAGCGAACGCCGCCATTCACCCAGCCCAGCGCCGACCACCCGGCCCGATGGCGCGCCATCTTCCCCTTCGGCCTTGTGGAAGGCTTCCATGTCCTTGGCCTGCCAGAACCCATCCTCATACTGGCGGCAGCGGCGATCGACGCTGGCGAGGCGGAAGCTGAACGAAACAATGATCGTCCAGACCCAGACACTGGCCAGCAGCAGCCCGCCCATCACGACCTGCACCACGATATCCGCATCGAGGAACAGTTTGACCGGATTGAGGTGCGCCGGCGCGGCCGCGCCAGCCGCGAGAATTTGGAGAGTGATCATGCTGCGTCCGTCGGTCGGGAGGAATGGGTGATAGCGGCAAAGGCGGCACGCCACGGCGCGGGCTGACGGCGCGGGCGCCCATCGGGGCCGACGAAACCGACCCGGACGCGGGCCTCGGCAAGAACGGTATCGTCCCTGAACGCCGTTTGAAGCAGGCGGCAACTGGCCGCGCCGATCTGCTCCGCCCGGGTTTCGATCAGGACGACATCGTCCAGCCGCGCCGGGGCGCGATAGCGGATTGAAAGGTCAGCCACGGCATAGCCGCCCGCGCCGGCTTCCTGCGCGCCGCGCTGGTCGATCCCGAGCAGGCGCACCATGTCGCTCCGCGCCCGTTCGAACCAGCGCAAATAGTTGGCGTGGTAGACCGCGCCAGTGAGGTCGGTGTCTTCGAAACAGGCGCGAACCGCAAAGCGGTGGACCGGTCCATCGAAGCACCCGCCGGGAGGGTGGGGAGGCGACGTCATGCGGCCCGGGGTTTAACCTTGCCGCGAGTCGCAGGGCAAGGGGCGGTCACGGATAAATCAGCCCGCTCGGCGCATTGCACTGCGGACGGTAACGATTTTGGCGCCTTACGTCCGTCCGATTGCCGTTGTTTGACTTAGCTCCTCCGCCCGTGAGAGGGAGGTTGGGCCGGGGGGGGTGCACCAACGGCAGCGTGGACGCGCGGCCCCCCGCCGCGCTCCCCCTCCCCTGACCCTTCCCGCCGGGGAAGGAGTGATGCCACGACAATCGGAAGAACGCTAACGCGGGACCATCGCGGTAAACTGCCGCCCGCCGAACAGGTGGACGTGCAGGTGCGGCACTTCCTGATGGCCGTGCTGGCCGACATTGGCGAGCATCCGGTAGCCCGGCGTGACCAGCCCCCGTTCGCGCGCCACCGTGCCGACCGCACGGACAAACCCGGCAATCTCGGTTTGATCCGCCTTGGCCGAGAAATCGTCCCAGCTGACCCAGGCGCCCTTGGGGATGACCAGAATGTGGATCGGCGCCTGCGGGTTGATATCGTGGAAGGCGAGCGAAAACTCGTCCTCGAACACTTTCTGGCACGGCAGTTCGCCGCGCAGGATGCGGGCGAAGATATTGCTGGGATCGTAAGGCGCGTGGGGATCGATCGGCATCAGTCAGGCTTTCTCGCGGCTTTTTCGGCAATTCCGGACAGGCCCTCGCGCCGGTCCAGTTCGGCCAGCACTTCGGCCAGCGGGACGCCCTTGGCGCCGAGCAGGACCATCAGGTGGAACAATAGGTCGGCCGCCTCGCCGACCAGTTCGGCATGATCGCCCGCCAGCGCGGCGATAACGGTTTCGGTCGCCTCCTCGCCCACTTTCTGGGCGATCTTGCCGATGCCGCGCGCATTGAGTTTGGCGACATAGGATGACGCGGGATCGGCGCCTTGCCGCTGTGCGATGGTCGCTTCGAGTTTCGCAAGGGTGTCGTTCATGGCGCCCCGGATGCCGCGCGGGCGCGGCGGGGTCAAGTCACCCGCGCGCCGGCAGGCCCGCTGCGCGCAATGCCGCGTGGGCCTCAGCAATGGTGTACCTGCCGAAATGGAAGATCGAGGCGGCCAGCACCGCGCTGGCGTGGCCCTTGGTAACCCCTTCGACGAGGTGATCGAGCGTGCCCACCCCGCCCGAGGCGATCACCGGCACCGGGACCGCATCGGCAATCGCGCGGGTCAGCGCCAGATCATAGCCGGCCTGCGTGCCATCGCCGTCCATCGAGGTGACCAGCAGTTCGCCCGCGCCGAGCCGGGCCAGCCGGATCGCATGTTCGACCGCATCTATCCCGGTCGCCGTGCGGCCGCCGTGGGTGAAGATTTCCCAGCGCGGCGCTGCTCCCGAGGCCGAGACGCGCCGCGCAGCGACCGAGGCGACGATGCACTGGCTGCCCATCTTTTCGGCGATGTCGGACACCACTTCGGGCCGCGCGACGGCGGCGGAATTGACCGCCACCTTGTCCGCGCCCGCCAGCAGCAGCGCCCGCGCATCTTCCACGGTGCGCACGCCGCCGCCCACGGTCAGCGGCATGAAGCACACTTCGGCGGTGCGCCGGACCACATCGAGCAGGGTGCCGCGCCCTTCGTGGCTGGCGGAAATATCGAGGAAGCACAATTCGTCCGCCCCCGCCGCATCGTAAGCCCGCGCCTGTTCGACCGGATCGCCGGCATCGCGCAGTTCGACGAAGTTCACGCCCTTGACCACGCGGCCGTTGGCGACATCAAGGCAGGGGATGACGCGGATGCGGACGGTCATGGTTGCGCCTCGGTCAAAGGCTGGCGCGGGGCCATCACGCCGCCTCCGCCATGGCGATGGCCGCCTTCAGGTCCAGCCGCCCGTCATAAAGCGCGCGGCCGGTGATCACGCCTTCGATGCCCTCGTGGGCGTGGAGCGCCAGGATGCGGATATCGTCCAGCCCCTTGACCCCGCCGCTGGCGATCACCGGCAGCGCGGTGTGGCGGGCGAGATCGAGCGTGGCGTCGATATTGCAGCCCGTGAGCAGACCGTCGCGACCGATATCGGTGAACAGCAGGCTGGCGACGCCCGCATCCTCGAACCGGCGCGCCATGTCGATGATCGACACGTCGGACACTTCGGCCCAGCCTTCGGTAGCGACCATCCCATCGCGCGCGTCGACCGCGACCACGATCCCGCTGGGGAAGGCCTGGGCCATGTCCTTGACGAACTGCGGATCCTTGAGCGCGGCGGTGCACATCACCACGCGGCTGACCCCCAGATCGAACCAGCCTTCGACCGCCGCAGGGGTGCGGATGCCGCCGCCAAGCTGGACGTGGCCGGGGAACGCCTGGAGGATCGCCTCGACCGCGCCGCGGTTTTCGGCCCGGCCCGCGAACGATCCATCCAGATCGACGACGTGGAGATACTGCGAGCCGGCCTCGGCGAACAGCAGCGCCTGCGCGACAGGGTTATCGCCATAGACAGTGGCGCGCGCCATATCGCCTTCGGCGAGGCGGACGACCTGGCCGCCCTTGAGGTCGATGGCGGGAAAGACGATCATGTCAGGGTTTCCACTCCAGAAAACGCGACAGCAGTTCCAGCCCGTAGGCCTGGCTCTTTTCGGGATGGAACTGGACGCCGATCATATTGCCCTGCGCGACGGCGGCAATGATCCCGCCGCCATGGTCGGTCATCGCCGCGATCGCCGCGCCGTCGTCGGGCACGAAGTGGTAGGAATGGAGGAAATAGGCCTCGCCCGGCTCGATCAGCCCGGCGGCCCCGGAATGCGGCGGCAGGCCGACATCGTTCCAGCCCATGTGCGGGATCTTGATCGACCGGTCGGCGGGCACGATCAGGCGCACTTCGCCGGGAATCCAGCCGAGCCCTTCGGTTACGCCGTGTTCGACCCCGCGACTCGCCAGCAATTGCATGCCGACACAGATGCCGAGGAACGGCGCGGCGCCGACGAACACCCGTTCCTCCATCGCGGCAACGAGGCCCGGGATCGCCCGCAGCCCTTCGGCGCAGGCTTTGAACGAGCCCACGCCGGGCAGCACGATCCGGTCGGCCGCGCGGACGACGGCGGGATCGGCGGTCAGCGTCACCCCTTCCGCCCCGGCGACCTTGAGCGCATTGGCGACCGAGTGGAGGTTGCCCGCGCCGTAATCGATGAGTGCCAGCGTTTCGGCCATCTCAGCTTCCGAGCGATCCTTCGCCCAACAGGCCCTTGGTGGACGGAATCGCCCCGCCCCTGCGCGGATCGAGTTCCACCGCCTGGCGCATCGCCCGGGCAAAGCCCTTGAAGATGCCTTCGATGATATGGTGGTTGTTCTGCCCGTAAAGCAGTTCGATATGCAGCGTCAGCCCCACCGCCTGCGCAATCGAGTGAAACCAGTGCTCGAACAGTTCGGTGTCCATTTCGCCCAGGCGCGGCTGGGTGAAGGCGGCGTTCCACACCAGCCAGGGACGGCCCGAAATATCGAGCACGACCCGCGCCAGCGCCTCGTCCATCGGCGACAAGGCCTGCCCGTAACGCCCGATGCCCGCCTTGTCGCCCAGCGCCTGCACGATACACTGGCCGATGGCGATGGCCGAATCCTCGGTCGTGTGGTGCTGGTCGACGTGGAGGTCGCCCTTGATCCGGCAGGTAATGTCGATCAGCGAATGGCGCGAAAACTGTTCGATCATGTGATCGAGGAACCCGATCCCGGTCGACACATCATAAGCCCCGGTCCCGTCGAGGTTCACCGCCACATCGATGGCGGTCTCGTGAGTCTTGCGGGCAATCCGGGCTGTGCGCATGGCCGGTCCTTGGCGGATTGAGTAGTATGCGCCGCCTATAGCCCCCCCGTCAATCGGTGCAAGGCGCGGTTTTGCCGATCCATAATAGCACAACTGCAGCCTTGACCCCGCGCCTGTCCGTTGCCACTTGAGACGCGATGACCGATATGCCCGACAGCCTGATCCCCTATGACGAAATCGTCCAGGAAGCCCTGCGTGCCGTGGTCGGCCGCGTGCTTGGCCAGGTCGAGGCGGGTGGCGGCACGCTGCCCGGCAACCACCATTTCTACATCACCTTCAAGACCGCGGCACCCGGGGTGGACATTCCCAACCACCTCAAGGAACGCTTCCCGGACGAAATGACCATCGTGCTGCAGAACAAGTTCTGGGATCTGGCGGTCGAGGAAGACGGCTTCACCGTTGGCCTGTCGTTCAACCAGATGCCGTCCAAGCTGGTGATCCCGTTCGCTGCGATCACCGCGTTTGTCGATCCGGCGGTGGATTTCGGCCTGCAGTTCCAGGCGTCAGTCGGCGACCTCGCGCCCGAACCGCACGACGATGCAGAAAACGATATGCCGGAACAGGGTGAAGCACCCCGCGTTACCAGCGATGACGGATCCAACGTGGTGACCGTCGATTTCGGCCGGAAGAAATAGCGAAAGGGCTTAAGTGAACCGCATGGCAAACCTCCGCAAGGCAGCAGCCCGGTTCCTGAAAAAGGCCCAAAGGCCGGCCGGGAGTTCGGCCGAGACGATCGCGAAAACTGCCGATCAAACCACCAAACCCAGCCCTAACCCAATGACCAACCTTGTGCTGGCCGACCTTGTTCTGCGCGGCGGCGGCGCGCTGCTGCGCCGCGCAGTGGAACAGGGCTTGCTGGGCAAGACCCACGGTGCGGCCAAGGCGAAGCGGATCATCAAGGGCCGGTCGATGGGCCAGACCCTGGTCGGCACCGCGCTGACCCGGATCGCCACCCGCTCGGTTCCCGGTGCGATCGTGATCGGCGGCGGGCTGCTGGCCAAGACGCTATATGACCGCCGGCGCGGGAAAGCAGCGGCGAAGAAGGGCGCGAAAGCGCTCGACCAACAGGCCGATCGCGGCTGAGACTTGATTTAACCGGCCTGCCTGCGGCATGGGCGGGTATGGCTACCGACACGCTGCATCGCCGTGGACTCATGTTCATCCTGTCCTCGCCCTCGGGCGCCGGTAAAACCACGATAGCGCGGCTGCTGCTCGCCGAAGTCCCGGAAATTGCCATGTCGGTATCGGCCACCACGCGGCCGATCCGTCCGGGCGAGGTGGACGGCAAGGACTATCACTTCGTCACCCAGCCGGGATTCGACCGGATGGTGGACGAGAACGAGTTCTTCGAATGGGCCCGCGTGTTCGGCCACAGCTATGGCACGCCCAAGGCCGAGATCCGCGCCGGCCTGAAGGCCGGGCGCGACTATCTGTTCGACATCGACTGGCAGGGCACCCAGCAATTGTACCAGAAGGCGCTGGCCGACGTGGTGCGGGTGTTCATCCTGCCGCCCAGTCTGGACGAATTGCAGCGCCGGCTGGTCGGCCGCAACACCGACAGCGCCGACGTGATCGCCGCCCGCATGGCCCGCGCCCAGGCCGAAATCAGCCACTGGGACGGGTACGATTATGTCGTCATCAACGATGACGTCGATGCCTGCTTTGCCAAAGTACGCGAAATCCTGGAGGCCGAACGGATGCGCCGCACCCGCCAGACCGGCCTGATCGACTTCGTCCGCGAACTGACCCGGGGCACCTGACCCGCTACCCTCCGGCGCTGGGGAAATCGTCGGGCATCGCTGCGTTGACGATCCCGCCATCGACCGTCAGCGTGGTGCCGACCACGTAATCGCCCGCGCGGCTGGCGAGATAGATCGCCGCCGCCGCCATGTCGTCCGGCGTCCCCATCCGCCGCGCAGGCACCGCTGCCAGGAATTCCGGCGGGGGATTCTCTGCCGCGCGGTTCATGAGGCTCGGGAAGAACCCCGGTGCGATGGCGTTGACCACAATGTTATCGCGCACCAGCCGCGCCGCCATGCGCCGGGTCAGGTGGATCAGCCCGGCCTTGGATGCCTGATAGGCATAGGTTTCCCACGGATTGATCTTCTGCCCGTCGATCGAGGCGATCATGATGACTTTGGCCGGGCGCTCGGCCGCTGCCGCCTTGAGCAACGGGTGCAACTGCTGGGTGAGGAAGAACGGCGTCTTGAGGTTGAGATCGACCGTGCGGTCCCAGCCGTTCTCGGGGAAACGGTCGAATTCTGCGCCCCACGCCGCGCCGGCATTGTTGACCAGGATGTCGAGGCGCTGCTCGCGCGCGGTCAGTGCTTTGGCCAGCGCGGCAATCCCGTCCATCGCGGCGATATCGCCGGGAATCGCCACGCAGCGTTCACCCAGGTCCGCCGCCGCCGCTTCCAGCGGCTCGGCCTTGCGCCCGGTGATATAGACGCGCGCGCAGCCCGCATCGAGCAGCCCTTGCGCGATCATCCGCCCGATCCCGCGATAACCGCCAGTGACCAGCGCAACCCGGCCCTCCAGCGAAAACAGCCTGGCAATGTCCATTGTGCGTGCCTCTCCCATTCGGGGCATTTGTGGCGAAGGCGCGGCCGCGAAGCAAGCCCAAGCCGACGCCCGCACTTGCCCCGCGCGCGCGCAGGCTTTAGGCGCGGGTTCAATTGCCTTTGCCGGAGAAGCCCGAATGTCCGAACTCGAAACCAGGATCGAAGCCGCCTGGGAAGCCCGCGACGGCGTGACCCCGGCCAGCAGCGATGTGCGCGCGATTGTCGACGAGGCGCTGGCGCTGCTTGATGCGGGGGCCGCGCGCGTGGCCGAGCCGGATGGCAGCGGCGGCTGGAAGGTCAACCAGTGGCTGAAGAAGGCGGTGCTGCTCTCGTTCCGCCTCAACGACAACGGCGTGATGGAATACGGTTCGGCCGGCGCCCCCGCGTTCGACAAGGTGCCGCTCAAGTTTGCCGGGTGGGACGAAGCCCGCTTCCGCGCGGCCGCGTTCCGCGTGGTCCCCGGTGCGGTCGTGCGGCGCGGCGCGCATATCTCGAAGAGCGTCGTGTTGATGCCGAGCTTTGTCAACATCGGCGCCTATGTCGGCGAAGGCACGATGGTCGACACCTGGGCGACGGTCGGCTCGTGCGCGCAGATCGGCAAGAACGTGCACCTGTCGGGCGGCGCCGGGATCGGCGGCGTGCTGGAACCGCTGCAGGCGAACCCGGTGGTGATCGAGGACAACTGCTTCATCGGCGCCCGCGCCGAAGTGGCCGAAGGCGTGATCGTGGGCACCGGGGCGGTGCTGTCGATGGGGGTCTACCTGGGCGCCTCGACCAAGATCGTCGACCGCGCGACCGGCGAAATTCACGTCGGCCACGTTCCGCCCTATTCGGTGGTCGTCCCGGGCGCGCTGCCGGGCAAGCCGCTGCCGGACGGCACCATCGGCCCGTCGCTGTATTGCGCGGTGATCGTCAAGACGGTGGACGCGCAGACCCGCGCCAAGACCGGGATCAACGAGTTGTTGCGCGACTGAGGCCACTCGTCCGGTCGCGCCAAAAGGGCGAGCAGCGGAACTGACAGGCCCACCTGGGCGTTTCACCGGCAACTCCCGAAAGGAATTGCAGGATGGAACGCCATGGAGAAGAGATTCACATCACTCCCGAGGAGGCCCGCGGCGGCCGCAGTGGCTCCACGGTTCGCACCATCCTGCTGATCAGTCTGGTCCTGGCGATCGGCGCGCTATCGGCTGTGTGGATCATCGGCGCGCTGAACACCTGACGCGCCATGCCGGCCCGGTCCAAGGCGCAGCAGGCGGCGGGCGCTGCGCTATCCGCCAAGCGCGGCGAAACGCCCAGTTCGAAACTGCGCGGTGCGTCGAAGGAGATGGCCGCGTCGATGAGCGAAGCGGAACTCGAGGAACTGGCGCACACCAGCCGCAAGGATCTGCCCGATCACACGTCGGCTGACTAGAAAGTGGTCGGCGTTTCCAGCGGCGGGTTGGTGCGGTGTGCAGCCGCATAGGTTTCGGCGGCCCGCAGCACGCGCAGCATATTGCCGCTGGCAATCTTCTGCAGATCGGTCTGCGCGTAGCCCCGCCGGGCCAGTTCGGTGAACAGCGCGGGATAGCGCGAGACGTCTTCCAGTCCTTGGGTGGTGCTGTCCATCCCGTCAAAATCGCCGCCGATGCCGACCTGGTCGATCCCGGCAAGCTTCACGACGTGGTCGATGTGATCGGCAACTTGGGCGATCGTGGTGCGGGGCTTGGGATGGGCCTGCTCCCACGCGGCGAGGTCCGCCGCGATGCGGTCCGGCGTTTCCACCCAGCGCGCTTCTGCCCGCGCTTTTTCGGCGGTGCGGGCGAGCGCCCAGTCGCGCACCTGCTGGCTGATGTGATCGGGCAGGGTGATCATCATCACGACCCCGCCATTGTCCTTCAGCCGCGCCAGCACCGCATCGGGGACGTTGCGGGGATGATCGTCAAGCGCCCGCGCGCCCGAGTGGCTGAACATTACCGGCGCCTGCGCCACATCGAACGCGGCGTTCATCGCCGCCTCGCTGCAGTGACTGAGATCGACCAGCATGCCGATCCGCTGCATCTCGCGGACCACGTCCTTGCCGAACGGGGAAAGACCGCCGTGCTTCGGCGCATCGGTGGCACTGTCGGCCCAGCTGGTCGTCTTGAAATGCGCCAGCGTCATATAACGCACGCCCAGCGCATAGAACTGGCGCAGCACCCCGGGCGAATTGGCGATGGCATAGCCGCCTTCCATCCCCAGCAGCGAGGCGATCCGCCCGGCTTTCATCGCCCGCACCACATCGTCGGCGCTGGCGGCGAACTGCAGATCCTGTGGATACCGGGCGATCAGCCGCCGGGTGACGTCGATCTGTTCCATCACCGCCTGCACCGCCTGCGGGTCGGTGAGGCGGGCCGAGACATAGACCGACCAGAACTGCGCCCCCACCCGGCCCTGCCGCAGCCGGGCAAGATCGGTGTGCATCGCCGCAACGCCCGCCCCGTCGTCGCCCTTCGGGTCAGCGGTGCCGCGCGTGTCGGCAAAGTCGAACCCGGCGATCATGTTGTGCATGCGGATACGCAATTGCTCGGGCACATCGTTGTGCCCGTCCCACACCGGCGC
>JANLUV010000394.1:0-4091 GCA_031363685.1 Alphaproteobacteria bacterium
GCCGAGGAAACCGCCGCCGAGCACGGCAATACGATGGACCGGAACGGCTGGCGGCTGGTCGGTCCGGTACACATTGCGGAAACCCGCGAAAAGGCCCGCGAAAACGTTCGTTATGGGCTGGAGCGCTGGCTCGAATACATTTCGCAGGTGGCGGCGTTGCCGCTCGCTCCGCCTCCCGGCGTTGATCCGATTGATTTCATTATCAATTCAGGGTTCGGCGTAATCGGCACGCCCGATGATTTCGTGGCCCAGATGAGCCGGCTCAATGAGCAGTCGGGCGGGTTTGGCTGTTTCCTTAATCTCGATCAACACTGGGCCGACTGGACGGAAACCCGGCGATCCTACGAATTGATCGGACGCTTTGCGATCCCGAAGGTCAACAAACTGAACGACCTTCGCCAGCGTTCGGAACAATTCCTGCGCGACAATCATCCGAAGTTCCGGGGCGAACTTGATTCCGCGGTCCGCGCCAAGCTGCAACAGTATGCCGACGCCAAGGGCACGGAAAACCTGTCGCCCGATATTGTCGCCCACTTCGGCGCCAAGAAATGACCGGACCGGGCCGGTGGATTGTCCGTCGGCCCGGTCGCCCGCATGGAGGCGGGCGGAGAGATGGAAAACATGAGCAACGGCGACGACATGCTTGACGTCATCATCATCGGAACCGGGTTTGCCGGGGTCTATGGTCTGCACAAGATGCGCGAGGCCGGCTTCAACGTCCTGGCGGTAGAAGCGGGCGAGGATGTTGGCGGCACCTGGTACTGGAACCGGTATCCGGGACTGCGCTGCGACGTTGACAGCCTGGAATATTCCTATGCTTTTTCCGACGAAATCCAGCAGGAATGGCGCTGGAGCGAGCGCTATGCCAAGCAGCCCGAGATTCACGGCTATATCCGGTTCGTGGCCGATCGGCTGGACCTGCGCCGGGACATCCGCTTCGGCATACGCATCATCAGCGCGATGTTCGACAGCGCGGCGTCGCGGTGGTCGCTGGTGGCCCAGAACGGCGACACATTTTCCGCCCGCTATGTGGTGATGGCAACCGGGTGCCTGTCGGTGCCGAACAAACCGAATATTCCCGGGATCGAGAGTTTCGCCGGTCAGCTGGTCCATTCCGTACAATGGCCGGAGGAGCAACTTGACCTGACGGGCAAGAACGTTGCGGTGATCGGGACCGGGTCTACGGGTATCCAGATCATCCCGTTGCTGGCGCAGGAGGCAAGCCACCTCACCGTAGTGCAGCGCACCCCGGCGTTCTGCGTGCCAGCCCGGAACCAGGACTGGAACGACGCACGGATCGCCTACTGGCGCGATAACTTCCGCGGGCTGCGCCAGATGGCGTGCGATACGCGGGCTGGCGTGCTGCATGACTACGGCCTGCTGCCGGCCGCTGCGGTGCGCCCCGAAGACCGGGACGCCGACCTTGAGCGCCGGTGGATCAAGGGCGGGCCCAACGTACTCTACGGGTTCAGCGATTTGCTGCGCAACGAGGAGGCAAACGAATTCATCGCTGAATTTCTGCGCGGCAAGATCGCCGAAGCCGTCCATGATCGCGCAACCGCCGCCAAGCTGATGCCCTATGAATACCCGGTCGGCGCCAAGCGCGTCTGTGTCGGGACAAACTATTACGAGACCTACAACCGCGCCAACGTTTCGCTGATCGACTTGCGCAGCGAACCGCTGGAACGGATCGAACCGAACGGGATTCGCACGGCAAAGGGCTTTTATCCGGTTGACGTGCTGGTCCTTGCCACGGGTTATGATGCGATGACCGGTGCGCTGCTGGCGATCGACATCCGCACCAGCGACGGCCAGTCGCTGCGATCGGCGTGGGCCAATGGTCCGCAGACTTACCTTGGCCTGGGCATCGCCGGGTTCCCCAACCTGTTCGTCATCACTGGTCCGGGCAGTCCTTCGGTATTTAGCAATATGGTGCTCTCGGTTGAACACGATGTCGAATGGATTGCCGACTGCCTCGGCTACCTGCGTGAGCGCGGATACCCGACGCTGGAGGCCGATGCCGGCGCGCAGGAAGCCTGGATGGACCATGTTGATGCGATGGCGCAGGATACGCTGCTGAACCGGGCGGCCAGTTGGTACCGGGGCGCCAACGTAGAAGGCAAGCCGCAGAAGTTCATGCCCTATGTGGGCGGGGTCAACCTGTATCAACGCAAATGCCGCGAGGTGGCTGGCGCCGGATACGAAGGTTTCGTGATCGGTGGCGCGAACGCTCGCTTGACCGCCGCGAGCGACCGGGAGCCTGCAGCAACCAGCCAACTACGGTGATCGCCGCTGTGCAGACCTATTTGCGATCAATAATATCAAGCCGAAGCTGACGTTCACGGAACCGTTCATCCCGGCACCGCCGATGCGGCGCGATTTATTGCGAGCCGGGAGGCCAGATGACCGACACGCCTTTTACCGTGCCAACGATACCGCTGCGAAACCGGATGTCGGCGTCGGGCGCTAACTGAAAGTCGGGGATCCGGGCGAGCCATTCCTCCAGGGTGATCTTCACTTCGGCACGGGCCAGATGGGCGCCCGGGCAGAAGTGCGGCCCCCGGCCGAATGCGGCGTTGCGCGACGTGCGCCGATCGATGTCGATCGCGAACGGGCAGGCGTTGATCCGCTCGTCGATGCCGACCAGCACGGTCGGCAGCATGATGACGTCACCTTCTTTCAACTCGACCCCGTCGCACACCAGATCATGGCTGATCTGGCGCGCTACGTTGACGACGGCGTGGCGCCGCGCGAATTCGTCGATCGCGGCAGTCATGGCCTTGCTGTCATCCGCGAGGCGGCGGCGAAGCGCCGGATCACGGGCAAGGTCCAGCATCACGAACCCGAGGAAATTGACCACCGTATCGAGCCCGCCCAGCAAGGCTTGCAGGCACAAGTTATGCATTTCCGTTCGAGTTAGCTCCCGTCCATAGACGGTGCCATTGATCATCGTGCTGATGAGATCGTGGCCATTGCCGCCGAGGCGATCGTCGATCACCGGATCAAGATAGTCGTAAAACCACTTTGCCGCGACTTCGAACGTGGTTTCCCCGTCGGGATGGACGATCTGGCCGCACCAGTATTTCAAGTCATCGACATCGCCCAGCGGCAAGTCGACGATCCCGAGAAAAACCCGGATTGGCAGCTGTTCCGCATATTGCCGGGTGAAGTCGCAATGACCATCGGGCAGGAAGCCTTCGATCAGGTTGATCGCGGTTTCCCGGATCAGGGGCTCAAGCTGCCTGATCTTGTTTGGCCCCAGCCCGGCATCCATCAGACTGCGGAAGTGCTTGTGATCGGGCGGGTCGAGTGTGGATGGAACCCGCCTGTCCTGCAGGCCGACCGATTTCGGCACGATCACCAGGTTGTTGGAAAAGTCTGCGTGATTGGGAAATATCTCCCAGATCAATTCGCCACGCGTGGCGATCCAGTGGCCTTCATTTCGCGGTGTCCAGACAAGATCGGGGACGCCGGGGGCCTGGAGCTGGGCGAAGAATTCGTGATAGTCCGCCGTCGACCAGTCGGCGCTGTAGACATCGAAATCAAACACCCGTTCCGGCGGGACATGCGCTGGGCGCTCGGCTAGGTGGGAGGTCGCCATCAATCTGTTCCTGTCTGTGCGGAGTATCTGCCCGGCAGCGGGGTGGTTTGCCAGACCAGCGGCAGGGCATTCACGGCCCCGACCAGTCCCCCGCGAAATCCGAGCTTAGCACCGGGCGCGATCGCGAATTCCGGGATGCGGCGCAGCCATTCCTCAAGCGTAATGCGCACTTCTACACGGGTCAGATAGGCACCGAGGCAGAAATGCGGGCCCTTGCCGAAGGTGACATGCTGTCCGCCACGGCGATGAAAATCGACGTTGCGGGCGTCGCTGTTATAGCGGTTATCGGTTCCCGCCAGCGGCGACGGCAGGGCGATCATATCGCCCTTGCGCAGCTGGACGCCGTCATAAACCATGTCTTTCTTCACTTCCCGCGCCAAGCTGACCACCGGAAAGCGCCGCAGCAGCTCATCGACAGCAGCAGGGATCAGCCCCGGATCCGCAACCAGCGCTTGCCGGTGAGCGGGGCTCTGCGCCAGGAACGTCATCG
>JANLUV010000396.1:0-3725 GCA_031363685.1 Alphaproteobacteria bacterium
CCTCGATGGGCCTGCGCCTCGGCATGGACATCCCCGGCTGGCCGCCGGAAAACATCGAAGAGATGGCCAAGAAGCTCGAACAAGAGCTGCTTGGTTAAGCAACTTGCGTCATCCCGGCGAAAGCGGGGACCGCTGGCCGCAAGCTCGACCTCCGGGCGCAAGCTCGAAGCGATGCGACCAGCGGTCCCGGGTCAAGCCCGGGATGACGATCCAAGGGTGACATGGCGGCGACCCTGACAGCCGCCTGGACCGGGGTACCTCAAACGGCCCCCTTACGAACGGAGAATACCCATGCGTCACAAGATGGGCGGCCGCAAGCTGCAGCGCACATCCTCGCACCGGCTTGCGCTGCTGCGCAACATGTCGGCCTCGCTCATCAAGCATGAGCAGATCAAGACCACGGTGCCCAAGGCCCGCGAACTGCGCCCCTACATCGAAAAGCTGATCACGCTGGCCAAGCGCGGCGGCCTGTCGAACCGCCGCCTGGCCCACGCCCGCCTGCTTGACGATGCCCAGCTGGTGAAGCTGTTCGACGTGCTGGCCGAGCGCTATGCCGATCGCGCCGGTGGCTACACCCGTATCATCAAGGCCGGCATCCGCGCCTCGGACGCCGCCCCGGTTGCGATCATCGAACTGGTCGATCGTGACATTTCGGCCAAGGGCCAGGATTCGGGCCCGGTGCTGACCGAGGACGAATACGAGGAAGCCTGAGCGTTCGGCCTGGTCCGCGCTGCGGGCAGGCCTACGGAAATCTCAAAGGGCGGTTGCAGCAATGCAGCCGCCCTTTTTTCGCGGAGTGTCAGCACATTGGCGACAAATCCGGCCTTTCGCGTGGTCCGGCTCTCTGGCATTATTGCGCAAAATCAGAACCCGACGGGAACCGAGGATGCCTAAATGCTTGCGCGCCGCGTTGTCGGCCGCTTTGTTGACCGTGATGACCAACTCCGCGCCTGCCGCCGCCGTGCCCGCTGCTCCCGCAACCCGGCCCGCCTATCCTCACACCAAGCGTGACGATATCGTCGAGACGCTGTTCGGCGAGCAGGTTGCGGATCCCTACCGCTGGCTCGAAAACGATGTGCGCAAGGATCCGCAAGTCGCCGAGTGGGTCCAGCGCGAAAATGCCGCAACCGACAGCTATCTCGCCGCACTGCCGCAGCGCGACTGGTTCCGCCGCCGGATCCGCGAGCTGACCAACTACGAACGGTTCGGCCTGCCGACTCGCGCTGGCTCGAACTACTTCTACATGCGCAACTCCGGTCTGCAGAACCAGGGCCAGTTGTTTGTGCGCCCGGGAATTGACGGCACGCCGCAGCTGTTGCTCGATCCCAATGGCTGGGCCCAGGACGGTGCGGCCGCGCTGGATGAGTGGAAACCGTCGGAAGACGGGCGCTATGTGCTGTACAGCGTCCAGGACGGCGGCAGCGACTGGCGGATCCTGCGGGTGATCGATGTCGCCACCGGCGAGCCCCTGCCCGACAAGGTCCGCTGGGCCAAGTTCACCCACCTGGCGTGGACGGGCAACACTGGCTTTTTCTACTCGCGGTTCCCGGCCCCCGCAGCGGGCGAGGATTTCCACGCGCAGAATTTCAACCAGGCAATCTGGTTCCACCGCATCGGCACCGGCCAGGACGCCGACCAGCTGGTCTACGCCACGCCGGACCGGCCCGATGCTAACCACGTCGCCGAGGTTACTGCCGACGGGCGCACCGCGATCATCACCAGTTCGATCGGCACCGACGCGCGCTACGAGATCCACACGATCGACCTTGCCGCCGGTGAGCCCGCCCACTGGCAGATCCGCCCGCTGATCACCGGCTACCAGAACGACTGGAAGCTGGTCGAAGGCCTTGGCACGACGTTGTGGTTCGTCACCAACCGCGATGCACCGCGTTATCGCATCGTTTCGATCGATTTGCGCAAACGCACCCCGCAGTGGCGCGACGTGGTTCCCGAGGCCGCCAACAAGCTGGAACGCGGCTCGATTGTCGGCAACAAACTGATCCTCGCCTATCTTGAACATGCCAGCACGCGGGCGGTGGTCTATGACCTCACTGGCAAACCGGCGCGTACGATCGAGCTGAGCGATATCGGCACCGCCAGCGGATTTCGCGGCAAGCCCGGCGATGCGGAGACATTCTACAGCTTCACGAGCTTCAACCGGCCGTCCACCGTTTACCGGCTTGATCTGTCCACTGGGGAAACCCGCCCGTTCGCCGAGCCCGAACTGACCTTCGCGCCGGCCGATTTCGACATCCAGCAGCGGTTCTATCGCTCGAAGGACGGCACCGAGATTCCGCTGTTCGTCGTCCGCCGGAAATCCATCGCGGTGGCCGGACAGCCGGTGCCGACGCTGCTGTATGGCTATGGCGGGTTCGATGTATCGCTCACCCCCGGTTTTTCGGCGGCGCGCATGGCGTGGCTTGAAGCGGGCGGAGCGTTTGCGCTCGCCAACATCCGCGGCGGCGGAGAATACGGCAAGGAATGGCATGACGCCGGCCGGGGCCGCAACAAACAGAACGTGTTCGACGATTTCATTGCCGCAGGCGAATACCTGATCGGGGCGGGGATCACCCCGAAAGGCGGCCTGGTCGTCCAGGGCGGATCGAACGGCGGGTTGCTGGTCGGCGCGGTGGTGAACCAGCGGCCCGATCTGTTTGCCGCCGCCAATCCGCAGGTGGGCGTGATGGACATGCTGCGGTTCGATCGCTTCACCGCCGGGCGTTACTGGGTCGACGATTACGGTTACCCCGACCGGGCGGAGGATTTCAAGATCCTGCGCGCCTATTCACCCTATCACAACATCCGCAGCGGAACGCCCTATCCGGCGATCCTGGTGACAACCGCCGACACCGATGACCGGGTCGTGCCGGGCCACAGCTTCAAGTATGCCGCCGCGCTTCAGGCGGCCGAACTGGGCGACAAGCCGCACCTGATCCGGATCGATACGCGCGCGGGCCATGGCTCGGGCAAGCCGACCGACAAGGCGATTGAGGAAAGCGCGGATATCCTGGCGTTCCTCGCGCAGTGGAGCGGACTTGATCCTGCTTCAGGCAGTCTGGATCTGTCCGCCGGCCGGGCCAGGATAGCCGGAAACTAAGCGCTGAGTCAGGCTTCGCTGGCGATCACGGGTGCGGCAGGCTGGATCGGCGCGGCGGCCGGAAGGCGCCCCAGCGCCTTGCGCGCGGGCCAGAACAGCAGGTCGCCGAAAGAACGCGGCTCCTCTTCCAGTCCGCACGGCGGCCAGCCATCGGGCCGGCGATAGGTGCCGAAGATCACATCGAAAATCGGGAACAGCGCGGCAAAGTTGGTATCGTAGTGCTCGGGCAGCCGCGAGTGGTGACGGCGGTGATAGGCTGGACAGTTCAACACCCACGACCAGCGACCGAAGTCGATCTTGAGGTTGGCGTGGATGGCATAGTTGTACAGGCTGATCACGGCATAGGCGGCGATCATCGTCGAGGTCTGGCTCATGATCATGGTCGTGGCCGGCCAGATCGTGAGCGCCTTGATGAACTGGTCTCCCCAGAAATGGCGATTGGTCGTGAGCGCGGTCATTTCCGGGTCGGAATGGTGCAGCGAATGCATCGCCCACAGCACCGGGATGCGGTGCTGGGCGTAGTGGTAGAGGTATTCGGTAAAGTCGCGCACCAGCAGGAACAGCGGGAACGCCAGCAGAAACGGCAGGGCGTGCCCGTCGATCAGAGAATGGCCGCGCCAGTCGGGCA
>JANLUV010000415.1:0-13701 GCA_031363685.1 Alphaproteobacteria bacterium
CGCGGGTGCTGTCCGCGCTGGCCGGACTGGTCGCCGGGCTGGCGCTGTTCTGGGCTTACAATCGCGGGATCGTTGGCGTGCTGGCGCTGGGGGCATGGATGGCCGGTGCACAGGCGCGCGGCTGGCGTCCCGGCGCGATTGCAATGCCGTTGCTGGGCCTGTGCAGCGGCGTTGCAATCTGCCTTGCGGCGGACCCGGCGATGTTCGCGCAGCATCTTGGCAACATCGCCTATTGGCAGCAGAATCAGGCGATCTGGGCCAAGTGGCCCGATTTTCTGCCTGAACAGATCTATGCCGCCGAATTTGCTATCGGCTCGCTGGCGCTATTCGCCGGCTCCGCCCTCACGCTCGCCAATGGCTGGCGTAAAGGGCTGAACGCAAACGGAATTGCCAACCTTCTGATGCTCGGCGCGGTGGCCGTTCTGCTCGCCTATGGCACGCTCAGCCGGCTCGACAGCTTCCACATCCAGTTTGCCCTGCCGTTCGAACTGCTGCTGGCATTCCGCCTCGCTCTGTCGTGGTGCCCGGCGAAATGGCCCGCGCCGACCCGCGCCCAGGGCTGGATCGCCGCAGCGTTGGCGATCTGGCTGATTGCCGTTGTACAGCCGGTGCAACTGGCTTTGGGCTTTGCCGACAACCTTGCGATGCTGTTGCGCGGGCTGCCCGCCGACCGGGCACTGGCCGACCCGCCGCTGGCCGCTGCGGCCGATGCTTTGCGCGCCAGCGGGGCCAGTTGCACATATGCGTTCGATAACGGCGGGGCGATCTACCACCTCGCAAACCTGCCGCCCTGCTCGGCCACAATGGTCCCGGTCTACGCCGCCGCCGAACGCGAGGCGCGGGTGATCGCCGAACTGTCCGTCCGCCGCCCGCCGCTGGTGATCGCCGCATCGGACGCATGGTACGCGGCGATCGACGGCAAGCCGCTGGCGCAGCGCACCCCGGCATTGCAACGCTGGCTCACCGCCAACTATGTGCCACACAGTCGGGCCGGTGGAATCGAACTCTGGCGCGCTAAATGAACCGTTCGGCCACCGCCGCATAAGTGGTGTGGACGGCCGGACGGTCGATCAGTTCGCGGAACGCCGCCATGTCGGCTTCGATGCCGCGCAGCATGTCGGTCACGGTCGGCCAGTACAGTTCACGGGCGCCAATCGCAAAGCAGCCGTCGGGATGCAGCGCGGTAACCGGGCGGCAGCGCACATGGCGGCAGGCCCCGATCCGCTCACCCAGCGCGATGTCATCGTCCTGCGCCCAGGGGGCCGGGCCATCCCGCTCGACGAACTGGGTGATCTTGACGCTGGTCGGGCGGTTATCCAGCCGCCACATCTTCTCGCCGGTGGTCGGCCGGGTGAACCCTGCACCCGATTCGAGCACTTCCTCGTCCGAGAACATCCACTGCAGGTCGGGCAGGTCCACGAACAGCGGCTCGTCGGTCTGGACATCGCTGAGATACAGCGGCTCGACCGCCAGCGCGGCGGCATCGGCGGCGCTGTCATACCAGTTTTCGGCGCAGGCCTCGAACCGGGTCTGGCGCTCGTCGAGGTACGGGCAATCGACCTGGTGCGCCTGGCTATAGCCGCGCAGCACCGAGATATTGCGCCCGATCGTGCCGTGCGGGTGACGGTAGTGATCGTGGAATTCCTGCGGGGTCAGCGACTTGAGCCGCGGAATGGCCCCGAACATCTTGATTCTGCCCATGCGTTCTCTCCCGAAAGTTGCTTGCAGCCAAAGTTGAATGAAGGGGTGCCGTCAGTCCATCACCACGGCGCATTTGCCGGTGTGCCGCCGGTCGCGCAGGAACCGGAACGCCTCGGGCGCGCGGTCGAACGGAAAAACGTGGTTGGTGTGCGGATGGAACCGGCCCTCGCCGGCCCAGCGCAGCATCTCGGCCATGTCGGCCCAGCCTTGCTCGCCCATCCGCTCGATCGCGAGGCGGCCTTCCACCCCGATCACGGCGATCATCTTGACGAGGATCACGCCGGTCCGCGCCTGCGCGGGCGTGCCCGAGGTGAACCCGACCACGAGCACCCGCCCGCCGGGCGCGATCGCGCGGAGCGACTGGTCGAACAGGTCGCCGCCGACCGGATCGAAATAGACGTCGGCGCCGCGCCCGCCGGTCAGCTCCAGGATCGCCGCGTTCAGCGGCGTGGCGGTGTGATTGATCCGGTGATCGGCCGCGACCATGGCCAGCCGCGCATCGTCGCTGCCGGTGGCGATGACCGTCGCGCCCATCGCCGTGCCGACATCGAGCGCTGCCGCTCCCGCGCCGCCCGTCGCGCCGTGCACGACCAGCACTTCGCCTGGCTGCAGCGCGGCGCGGCGGTACAGCGCGTTAAACGCGGTCCAGTAGTTCATCACGAAGCCCGCGCCGTCGGCAAAGCTCATGCCCACGGGCAGTGAATGGACGAACTGCTCGGGCATCACGCAATATTCGGCGAGGCCGCCGCCCGCCAGTTCGACCGACCATGCCGCGACCGCATCACCCGGCCGGAAGGTGGCAACGTCGGCCCCGCAGGCGTCGATCACGCCTGACAGTTCGCTGCACGGCACATAGGGCAGCGGCGGCGTCTTCTGGTAGCCGCCCTCCAGCACCAGCGTTTCGCCGAACGAAATGCCCGCCGCCTTGACCCTGATCCGGACTTCGCCGGGGCCGGGCTGCGGCATGGCAATCTCGGCCTGCTCGATGGCGAACGGCGTGGCGAAGGCGCGGCAAAGCCATGCCGTCATGGTGGCCGTCACGGCCGCTCCTCCAGCGTGATGCCAAACTCGGCCAGAACTTCGGCGCGGTGTTCGTTCAGCGCGGGGGCGTGGCGGCGCAGCGTTGCGGGGGTTCCGCCGAAGCGCGCGGGATGGACCGGCTGGCGATAGGTCCCGGCCAGCGGGTGTTCGTGCACGGTCAGCGAGCCGGCATGGCGCACCAGCGGATCGGCGATGACCTGTTCGGGTGAATTGACCGGGGCATAGATCCCGTCGGCCGCTTCGAGCAGCGGCAGCCAGTACTCGGTCGGCCGGGTGACCAGCGCGGCGGCGATCAGTTCGTTAAGGGCGTCGGCCGCCGCGAACCGCTGGCCGATATCGGCAAAGCGCGGATCGTCGATCAGGTCCGCCCGGCCGATCACGCGGCACAGCGCGGCGAATTCATCATTCGAGACATAGCCGACCAGGATGTGGCCGTTGGCGGTGCGGTGGCAGTACCGCACGGCCGCCAGCGAGCCGCCGGGGACCACACCCTCGCCGATCAGCGTGGTGCTGCCCATGATCTCGGGCCACAGGAACGACAGCGCGACATCGAGCATGCTGACCGTGATATGCTGCCCTTCGCCAGTGCGTTCGCGCACCAGCAGCGCGGCCGTGGCGGCCTGCGCGGCGACCAGCGCGGTGGTCTTGTCGATCACGGTGGTCTTCATCGTGGTCGGCTCGCCATCCGCGCCGCCAGCCTGCGCCGCCGCGAACCCGGCGATGCCCTGCACCACGATGTCATAGACCTTGCGCTTCGCGCCCGGCCCGTCACGCCCCAGCCCGTCGATCGAGACGTAGATGATATCTGGCCTGAGCGCGCGCAGCGTGGCGTAATCGAGGCCCAGCCGCTCGGCCACGCCGGGGCGGTAATTCTGCACGACCACGTCGCACTGCGCGGCGATCCCCTGTGCCGCCGCCAGTTCCTCGGGCCGCTTCAGGTCAAGCGCGATCGAGCGTTTGTTGCGGTTGGCATTGAGGAACATGGTGTTCAGCCCGCGTACCCCTTCGCGCCGCGCGCCGCTGTAGCGTAGCTGGTCCCCGGCGGGGGTCTCGATCTTGATCACCGACGCGCCCTGATCGCCCAGCGTCATCGTCGCCAGCGGGGCGGACAGGTTCGTCCCCAGTTCGAGCACGCGGATCCCCGCGAGCGGGCCGGCCTTCATCATGTGATCCTCTCGGCACCGTGGGCTGCGCTTGCGGCGGTCAGCGGCGATGTGGGCTTGGTTGGGCCAGTGGGTATGGGCCGGGCGGCGGCGCGTCAACTTTCCCGACGGTTCATCGGAATATTGTATGGCTGACCGCGCTGGACACGTCCGGCGCTATGTCATGGCGCCACACCGCAGCGTTCCCGGCAAGATCCCCGCGTTGGTCAGCCAGCCGGGGCAAACTCGATTCGTTTCGCATTCAGGTGCAGACGGTGATGGAAACCGTGATGGCCACGCATAACGACGGGATCGGGCCGGGCGACGGGGCAGAGGTGACGCTCAAAACGAAGGCGCGCGACATCGACCGGATGATCCAGGCCGCCAGCGACAAGGGACTGGACTGCACCGTTGCCGGGGTGGCCGATATCCTGATCGTGCCGAATATCGAGGCGGGCAACATGCCGGCCAAGCAACTGACCTTCCTTGGCCGGGCCGATGCCGCCGGCGTGGTGCTGGGCGCAGCTGCCCCGATCATCCTGACCGGCCGGGCCGATCGCTGCGGACGCAGCTGGCGTCTTGCGCCGGCGCCGTGTTGATCGCGCGGGCACAGCAAGGCGATCGCCGGGCTGCCGAAAAGCTGGTCCAGCCGCCATGACGGGGCTGGTGTTGGCGCTTAACGCCGGGTCATCCAGCATCAAGTTCGCGTTGTTCGACGGCGAATCGCACCACATCGCAGCGCTCGGCCGCGGGCAGATCGACGGGATCGGCATGGCCCCGGCAGTCCGGATCACCGGCGAACCCGCGCCGAGGTGCCGCAAATCGGCTGTTTCGATACCGCGTTCCATCGCACGATGCCCGCGCGGGCCACGCGGTTTGGCGGGTTTCGCGATCGACGGTCGGCAAGAACAGTTATGGTATTGCAACAGGCCAGCATGGCCTCGGCAATGTTTGCGCCATAGCGGTTAGTCACCGCACACAATCGAACTGGCGTTGGTTGCCGTGCCCTGGGTTTCCCCGATCGGTGCCGCCGTGGTGGTCAGCATCGGCATTCGCGCCACCATTTCGGGAACGGTCATCGGGTTGCTGTTGCCATCCTTCAGCTTCGCCAATGACGCCAGCGTGCGGGGGTGCATGATGGCAGCGGTCGGGTCAGCAGCGTTGTCGAGTTGCATTTCGTAAATGGCATCGATCAGGCTGTCATAGTTGGTCAACGCCGCGCCCACGTGGGCATTGTTCGCACCGGCACGCCGCACGATCGGGCACTTCGCCCCCGCGCCGCATGCCACACGAGGAGAGCCAGGATGAACGATCGCACCCGTTGGGAAGACGCCCGCAGCGAAACCGGCCCGAATCAGGACCGCTATCGCCAGCAGGGCAGTGGCCGGTCCGACCAGCCGCAGCAGCGCGAATCGCTCGGCGCCGAACGCGCGTGGGGCGGCAGCAGCACCCAGTCCGGCGGCTTTGGCAGCAGCTATACCGCAGGCGACGCTTACGGTTACGACGAGAACCGCGCCGACCGCCCGCGCGGGACCGGCTGGACCGGAAGCACCGGGCGCCCCGCCTATGCCGGTCAGGACGAAATCGCCGGGCGCCGCGAACACTGGACCAATCACGATTCGCCCAGCCGCGAATCGCTCGGCACCCGCGACAACTGGCGCGCGCCGGGCAGCCAGCGCCGCGCGGAGGACCGCGTCGACGGGATTTCCGGCGTTCGCCATGTGCAGGACAACCTGCGAGTGGAACCGGACGCGCCGGACGCTTCGCGCTGGTCCAAGGCGGGCAAGTCCGGCACGGCGACACCGGGTGGGGCGCCGAATGGAGCTACGCCGGGGACTTCCGCCGGGACGTCTGCATCTGGCACTGGGGCGGCGTCGACTGCAACGATGTCTTCGACCTGACCAAGCCGCAAAGCTGCCATCGGCCCGGTCCGCGCTTACCCGCGCGGGCCGGACTTTTGGCTTTCGGGCCGCTTCCCGCTTGCGGCGCCTCCCCGTGGCTGTCAGGACCCTGCGCAGGGAGACGGGCTTGCACACCGATGCCATTCTTGTGGTTGGCCATGCCGAACTGATCGATCTGGCGCTGGCGCTGGCGCTGGGCCTGCTGGTTGGCCTGCAGCGCGGCTGGGTGCAGCGCCGGGACGCGGCGGGGACGCGGTTTGCCGGGGTGCGCACTTATGGGCTGATCGGGCTGACCGGCGGGATCGCCGGGATCGCCGCGCCGCACGCCGGCCCGTTCGCGCTGGTGCTGGTGGCGGCGGCGGCGGGGCTGGTGGTGCTGGGGTATTGGCGGACCAGCCGGGCGGGCACGACGGCGGTGAGCGGCACATCCGCGCTGGTCGGGTTGCTGACGCTGGCCTGCGGCTATCTGGCGGGGAGCGGCGCGCTGGCGGCGGCGGCGGCGGCGACGGGCAGCATCGTGCTGCTGCTGGCGCTGCGGGCGCCGCTGCATGGGCTGGTGCGCAGTCTGGACGAGCGCGAAGTGCAGGCGATCGGGCGGTTTGCGCTGATCGCTCTGGTGATCCTGCCGCTGCTTCCCGATGTGCCGTTCGGCCCGCTGGACGCGTGGCGACCACGCAGCCTGTGGCTGGTGGTGGTGCTGGTTTCGGGCTTTTCGTTTGCCGGGTACATGGCCGGCAAATGGCTGGGGCCGGCGCGGGGCACGCTGGCGACGGCGGCGGCCGGGGCGATGGTATCGTCCACCGCAGTGACCGCCGCGATGGCGGCCCGGCACCGCGCCGGCGACAGCAATCCCGACTTGCTGAACGCCGCCATCGCGCTGGCTTCGGCGGTGATGTTCGCGCGGGTGATGGTGCTGACCGCCGCGCTGGCCGGCCTTGCCCTGCCCACGCTGGCGCTGGGGGCGGTGCCGGGCATGGTGGTGAGCCTGGCGGTGGCCGGGTGGTTGCGACGGCGAGCCCTAAAGCAGGAGGGGCTGACGATTGCGGGTGGAGCACAGTCCCCGCAGGACGCGGTCAAGCTGCGCAACCCGTTCGACATCGGTCCGGCCCTGCTGATGATGGCGCTGGTGATGGTGATGACGGTCGCGGCGCGGTGGGTGCTGGACCACTTCGGGGATCGCGGACTGGCGGTAGTGCTGGCGGTGTCCGGATCGGTCGATGTCGATTCGGCGATCATCACGCTGGGCAGCCTGAGCTCGGGGACGATCGATCCGCGCTCCGCCGGGCTGGTGCTGCTGCCGCCGATCATCCTCAACACGCTGTTCAAGGCCGGAGTGGCGCTGAGCGTGGGCGTGTGGCGGCGGACCTGGCCAGCGGCGGCGACGCTGGTGGCAAGCTGCGTGGCGGCGGCGGTGTTGCCGGTGGTGCTGACGCTGAGTTAGCCCCGCCTCCGCCTCCGCCAGCGGGGGACGATCAGCCCATGAACAGCGGCAGCGCAGCGACATCCTCTGGCGGGAGGGCGATGCCGATCGTGCCGGTGAGCAGCGCGTGCCATTCGGCCGGCGTTGCGATGGTGCAGGAGGTGCTGGCGGGGCCATCGAACCGGGTGAAGGTGCGGTCGGTCAACGCGGCGAGGCCGGTGGGGAGGACGCGGCTGGCGACGTGGAGCGTGGTGAAGCGGGTGCCGCGCCGGGTCGCGGTCCAGTGGTTGGCGGTTTCGAGATCGGCCAGGGCGACTTCGGCGCTGTCAAAGCCATATTGCGCCAGCCATGCGGTGCTGCCGGCGGCGCGGCGTTCGAGCAGCCATTCGCCCGGAATCGAGCCCGCCGCGCCGCCGCGGCGCAGGCGGTGACTGGCGCCATCCGGGGACCCTGCGGTAGCGCCATCACGCAAGGGCAGCGGCGGGCAGAACCCGCCGCCGAACCCGGCATCGGCGATCCACAGTTCGCCGCCAAGCTCGGCCAGCAGCAGGGTGTGGGTGCGCGGCGGCACTTCACCCGGCGGGAGCAGCAGCCAGACGCGGGCGAGCAGGGGGCGGGTGGGCAGGCCGAGCAGCGCGAGCATATCGGCCAGCAGGCGGTTCTGTTCGAAGCAATAGCCGCCGCGCCCGGCGCGCACCAGCTTGGCGAAGACGCTATCGCCATTGATCGCGATGCCCCGGCCGAGCGGGATATCGAGGTTTTCGAACGCGATGGTCAGACGCTGGGCGCGCTGGAGGCTGGCGAGGCCAGCCGCATCCGGCGCGGGCAGGGTATCAAGCCCCACCCGCGCAAGATAGTCCGCGAGGCGGTTCGACCGTCCGGGATCACTCACCCGGTGCGCCTTAGTGAGCGGCCTGCAGGCCGCGTTCGAGGCCCGAGGCGGCAAGCTGGGCATCGATCATGCCCATCAGCGCGGCAAGTCCGGCTTCGGTATCGCTTTCGGCGCGGGCAACCAGCACGTCCTGGGTGTTGGAGGCGCGCAGGAGCCACCAGCCATCGGGGGTGGTGACGCGCACGCCGTCAGTATCGTTTACATCGGCGCCCGATGCGGCAAGGCGGGCCTTCACTTCATCGATCACCGCGAACTTGCGACTTTCATCGACCTGGAAGCGCAGTTCGGGGGTGTTGATCATCTGCGGCATCGCGCTGCGCAGTTCGGTGACCGACTTGCCGAGGCGGGCCGAGGCCGCGATCAGCCGGATCGCGGCATAGAGCGCATCGTCGTAGCCGTAATACTCGTGCGCGAAGAAGATGTGCCCGCTCATCTCGCCGGCCAGCGGCGCGTGAGTTTCCTTCATTTTGGATTTGATCAGGCTGTGTCCGGTTTTCCACATAAGCGGATGTCCACCAAGCTGAGAGACCCGGTCGAATAAAGCCTTGGAGGCCTTCACATCCGCGATGATCGTGGATCCAGGCGCAATGCGGAGCAGGTCTTCGGCATAGATCATGAGCAACTGGTCGCCCCAGATCACCTGGTTCTGTCCGTCGATCGCCCCGATGCGATCGCCGTCGCCGTCAAAAGCCAGTCCAAAATCGAGCTTCTTCTCCGCGACCAGCACCTTCAGGTCTGCGAGGTTCTTTTCCTCGGTCGGGTCCGGATGGTGGTTCGGGAAGTTACCGTCAACTTGGGTGAAGAGCAGATGATGTTCGCCGGGAAGTTTGCTGGTCAGCAGTTCAACCGCCGGACCGGCCGCGCCGTTGCCGGTATCCCAGCCGATCTTCAGCGTGGCGAGCCAATCGGGATCGATGCCGTCCAGTCCCTGGAGCAGCCGTTCCACATAAGCGCCCAGGATCTCGCGGCTCTCGTCGACGCCATTGCCGTCGATCCAGTCACCGGCGGCAGCCATCGTGCCGAGCTGCAGGATATCAGCACCGAAGAACGGCCGGCCCATAAATACCATCTTGAAGCCATTATAATTGGCGGGATTGTGGCTGCCAGTTATCTGAATGCCGCCCTGCACATCTTCCATTGAGGCTTCGGCGTAATACAGCATCGGGGTAGGCCCCATGCCCACGCGGACCGCATCGATCCCGCTGGCGTTCAGCCCTTCGACCACGGCCTGTTCGAGCATGGGCGAGCTGATCCGGCCATCGTAACCAACGGCAACCTTGGTGCCGCCCGCCCGCTTGAGCAGCGTGGCAAAACCGCGTCCGATCGCGCGCGCATCGTCCGCGCCAAGTGTTTCGCCGATGATGCCGCGGATATCGTATTCGCGCAGGACGGTGGAATTGAACTGATGAGACACAAGTTACTCCGTATTGTCGGCAATGCGGGCCAGCAGGAGATCGCGTGCGGCGTTAGCCTCATGCACCTGATCGTTCGTACCGCCCCGGTCAGGGTGCACCATGGTGACGAGGCGCTTGTGCGCTTCGATTATTTCATTTCGGGGTGCATTCCGCTTGACCCCGAGCAAGGCCCGGGCGCGGACCTCGGCGGCGGAACGGGCCGAGGACCAGGGCAGTTCCCAGTGGCCCAGATCCCAGCCGGCCAGTTGCCACGGCCAGCGCCCCGCCGCCAGCTTGCACAGTACGCAGGCCAGCGCGAGCCAGAACAGCAGCCGAACCATCAGCGGCGGCTCATTCTTCGACCAGCAGTTGCAGCTCCGGCGCGCGGATGATCGGGCCGGGCAGGTTAAGCCCGGCGAGCAGCGAGCGCAGTTCCTGGCGGGCGACGAGGTGGCTGGTGCCCAGTTCGCCCAGATGGCCCTTGTCGAGCAGGGTGAGGCCCGAGGGGAACAGTTCGCGGTAGATCACGCGTTCCGACAGGCCCTGCGCAATGCGGAAACCGACCCGCTTCGACAGTTCGGCCAGCGCGGTATCCAGCCGGCGCATGTTGCGCGCTTCGACATGCTGGGTGCGGTTGCGCACAACGACCCAGTCCATCTCGCGCTTTTGATCGCGGATCGTGGCGAGTGCGCGGCGCTTGCGCGCTTCCCAGATCAGTTCGGCGTAGAACGACAAGCGGCGAACCTTGAAGGTTTCCGCATCGACCTGGCCAATCAGATCGAAATCGACGAACGAATCGTTGAGCGGGGTGACCAGCGTATCGGCCTCGGTGGCGGCGTGGCGGGCAAAGTCATCGTCGCGGCCGGGGGTGTCGAACAGCAGGTAATCCATCCCCTCGCCCACGTGCGCGGCAAGCGCATCGAGTGCCTCGATCGTGGTCCCCTTGAACACCTCGAACCGCGCGGTCGGCAGCGCGATCTGGCGCCGGGTCACGGTTTCGGCGCGGTTCTCCAGATAGCGGTGCAAGGTGCGCTGGCGCGGATCAAGGTCGATCGCGGCCACGCGCGCGCCCTGGTAGGCGAGCGCGATGGCGACGTGGACCGCCGTGGTCGACTTGCCGGTGCCGCCCTTTTCGTTGGCGAAAACAATGCGGTGCGGGGCAGGTGATACGGACACTGGCTGGGCGACGCCTTTGTAACAGGGGTTTGTGCAGAGCCGCCACCGGCGCTAGGCAGGCGGGGCGTTTCGTACCGTTCTATCGCAAGGGGCTGTTACCGTGCAAACCGTCAATCGCATTGATCCACTGCGCGATGCGGTGGCGGCCCTCAGGCAGGACGGGCGCATCGCGCTGGTGCCGACGATGGGGGCGTTACACGAGGGCCACCTGACGCTGGTGCGCGAAGCCAGGGTCCGCGCGGCGCATGTGGTAGTCTCGATCTTCGTCAATCCGCTCCAGTTCGGCGCGAATGAGGATCTGGACGGCTATCCCCGCCAACTGGCGCGCGACAGCGAATTGCTGGCGGGCGAAGGCGTGGCGCTGCTGTGGGCGCCGGACGGCGCGGCGATGTACCCGGCCGGCTTTGCCACCAATATCGCGGTCAGCGGGGTGAGCGAGGGCCTGTGCGGCAGCGCCCGGCCCGGCCATTTCGGCGGGGTGGCGACGGTGGTGTGCAAGCTGTTCCACCAGGTTCTGCCCGACGTGGCGCTGTTTGGCGAGAAGGACTGGCAGCAGCTGGTCGTGATCCGCCGCATGGCCCGCGACCTCGACCTGACCCGCCCGCATGTGGCCGAGATCATCGGCGTGCCGACGTCACGCGAGGCGGACGGGCTCGCCCGGTCATCGCGCAATGCCTACCTCACCCCGGCCGAGCGGGCGGCGGCTGTAGCCCTGCCGACGGCGATGAACGCCGCCATTGCGCGGATCGCGGGCGGGCAGCCAGTCGACGCGGCGCTGGCCGCCCTTGGCGCGGCGCTGCTGGCCGGGGGCTTTGCCGCAGTGGATTATGCCGAGCTGCGCGATGCCGATACACTGGCGGCGCTGGTAACGCGGGGGACCGGGCCGGCGCGGCTGCTGGTGGCGGCGCGGATCGGCAAGGCGCGACTGATCGACAACATGGCGGCCTGAACGCCCCCAGAATGAGGCCCCGGATCCGGCCCGCGGCCTGCCCCGGAGCGACACAACACTGCGGTTTCTGGTTCATGACAGCAATCGTCATTTGAACCCGGCGCGATGCCGGCACATGATCTGGCCATGCCCGGCGGTGCTGGAGGGCAATTGGCGCCGGTAGCGTTCCGAGAGGGATAAATCATGATCAAGTTTTTCTGCAGCCTGGCCGTCGCCGGGCTCGTCACCGCCGCCACCCCGGCCTTTGCCAACCAGAAGGGCTCGTCTGGCCGCCAGCAGCAGACCAAGGGTACACAGCAGATCCCGATCTGCACCAAGAACCTTGGCACGATCGCGATCGTCGATCCGGACAACCAGTGGTGGCGCGAACTGAACCTGGGCAGCCCCGAGGCGATCCTGAAAATCTTCGTTCAGAAATCCGGCTGCTTCAGCCTGGTCAACCGCGGCCGCGCCATGGCCAGCCGCGCGATGGAACGGGCGATGGCCGAACAGGGCGAGCTGCAGGACGGCTCGAACCTGGGCAAGGGCCAGGTCAAGGCAGCCGACTACTTTCTGCAGCCGGACATCGTTTCCAGCAACAAGAACTCTGGCGGCAGCGCCGTGGGCGGGATGCTCGGCGGGATCGGCGGCGGGTTGTTCGGGCGCGGGTTCGGCGCGATCGTCGGCGGGATCAACGTCAAGAAAAGCGAAGCCAACGTGACGATCTCGGTCGTCGATGCGCGCACCACCGAGGAGAAGGCGCTGATCGAGGGCTATGCCCGCAAGTCCGACCTCAGTTTTGGTGGCGGCGGCGGCGGCCTGTTCGGCGGCGGCAGCTTCGCAGCGGCCGGCGGCGGCGGCTATCAGGACACCGCGATCGGGCAGGTTATCGTGCTGGCCTATCTCGATGCCTATACCAAGCTGGTCGGCCAAGCTGGGCGGGCTGCCCGATAATGCCGCAGAGGCAGCGCCCGTCGCCAAGTAGACGCTGCGTCCAGGGCGATGAACCCGATCGCGTCCCGGGCCGGTCGGTTCAGGGCGCCGAGGGGAATCGCGCAAGCGGCAGATCGGCAATACGATCGGTCCACGGGTGGCGGGTTTCCTCCCACACCGCGACGGTTGGCGCGGGGTAGGCCGGATCGGCAAACATGCCCTGCGCGACCGCGATGACATCGGGAAAGCCGGCCAGTTCCCAGTAGACGGTCGATCCGCAGGTCGGACAGAACCACGCGGTGACCGCATTGCCGCTATCAGCCATGCGGGTCCACGCGGTGGCGGGTCCGGCCATCGTCACCTGGTCACGGCTGAACCGCGAATTGGCCGCAAAGACGCTGCCGGTGCGGCGCTGGCAGGCGATGCAGTGGCACATCGACACCCGTGCCGCATCGCCGGCGCAGCGAATACTGAGCGCGCCGCACTGACACTGCGCGTTCCGCACGACCGGATCACCCCGTTGCGCGCCGAACTCCGATGCATCTGCCTGAGTCATCGCCGCGTGTTTCCTTGCCTTGCCGGGCCAGCCCGGCAGCAAATCATGCACCACGTCCCGGTGCCATGGCAATAAGAACAGCGTGACCAACAGGGCTAGGCGGGAATCTCAAACAGCCTCAAATTAACGCAATTTCGGTTTTCCGGACTGACGGAATTATTGCATTTGCGCCCAACATGGCCTCCAGATCTGCCGAACAACAGCGAACGGAAGCGGTTGTGCGGTTCCCATGTGGGCTGGCGTAGCCTGGCTGCCGGTGCTGCCGGGAACATCTAGCCGGCCAGCGCGTACCTTGTCAGAGGCTGCAAGCCTGCGGTGCAACTTGGGGGAGAGCAATGCGCGCTATAACGAAATTTACGGTTTGGGGCGGATTCGCCGCCCTTGCGCTTGCGGGCTGCAAGCAGGAGAATAATTATCCTGTCACCGAAGCGACAACAGACGCAGTCGTGACAGAGCTCGTCCCGGTTCCGGGACCGACCACGATAGTAGCAGTTCCGGTGCCCGGCCCGACATCGACAGTGACTGCCACCGCAACCTCCGCGCCATCGGATTCGGGTTCACCCAACCCCTAGAGCGTGATGAGATTAGGTTTGCGCATAGCCTGAGTTAGCCAGATA
>JANLUV010000443.1:0-11087 GCA_031363685.1 Alphaproteobacteria bacterium
CCGCCGGTGAACCTCGTGGCCGCGCCGATGACTCATGCCGCCGGGCCGCTGGCGCTGGCCAGCATGGCGCTGGGCGGGACGGTGGTGGTGCTGCCCAGGTTCGATGGGGCCGACGTGATCGCTGCAATCGAACGGCACCGCGTGACCTACATGTTCCTGCCGCCGACCGCGATCTACATGCTGCTGGCCGAGCCGAGCGTGCGCACGGCTGATCTCTCCAGCCTGGAATACATTTCCTACGCCGGGGCGCCGATGTCGCTCGACCGGCTAAAGGAGGCGATCGAAGTATTCGGGCCGGTGATGAACGCCAGCTTCGGCCAGACCGAAGCGCCGATGTGCGTCACCGCGATGCCCCCGCACGAACATCTGAACGCGGCCGGCGAACTGGCCCATCCCGGCAGCTGCGGGCGGGCCAACCTGCTGTCGCTCGTCGAGATCATGGATGATGACGGCACCATCCTTCCGCCCGGCGAGCGCGGCGAGATCGTGGTGCGCGGGCCGCTGGTGATGCTGGGCTATTACAAGAACCCCGAGGCGACCGCCGAAGTGTCCACGTTCGGCTGGCACCACACCGGCGATATCGGCGTGCGCGACGCGGACGGCTGGTTCTATGTGGTGGACCGCAAGAAGGACATGATCATCTCGGGCGGGTTCAACATCTATCCGGCCGAAGTGGAACAGGCGCTGCTGGCTGATCCGACGGTGCAGGACTGCGCGGTGATCGGCGTGCCCGACGAGAAATGGGGCGAAGCGGTGATCGCCGTGGTCGAGCCGCGCGCGGGCGCGACGATCGATGTGGCGGCGCTGCTGGCGGCGGCGCGCGAGCGACTGGGGCCGATCAAGACGCCCAAGGCCATCGAAGTGGTGGAGCAGTTACCGCGCAGCAATGCCGGCAAGGTGCTGCGGGCCGAACTGCGCAAGGCCCGCTGGGCTGCGCTGGGACGGGCGATCTGATGCGCGATGTAGTGATCCTTGGCGTCGGCATGACGCCGTTCGGCCGCCATCTGGAACTGACTCATGAAGACCTGACTCAGGCCGCCGTCCGGCTCGCGCTGGACGATGCGGGCGTGGCCGGGGCGGACATCGACATGGCGGTCTATGCCAATGTCATTCAGGGCTTTTTCGCGGGCGAGATGTCGATCCCGGGCGAATATGCGCTGCGGCCGCTGGGTATCCAGAAGGTGCGCGGATTTCATGTGGAACAGGCCTGCGCCAGTTCCACCGTGGGACTGCATCTGGCGATCGACCATATTCGGTTCGGGCTGGCCGAGATGGCGCTGGTAGTCGGCGTGGAAAAGCTGTTCAGCAGTGACCGCACGAAGCGGTTTGCGGTGTTCCAGCAGCCGCGCGATCTGATCGAGGCGCGCGGCTATATCGAGCGGACCCGCGATCTGCTCCAGCCGGTGCCGGACGGGCTCGATTGCGAAAGCCCCAATGTCCTGATGGAAGCCTATGCCGCGCAGGCGCGCTTGCACATGGCGACCTATGGCACCACCCAGCGGCAGATCGCGGCGGTGGCGGCGAAGGATCATACCCATTCGCAGTTCAACCCGCTGGCGCAATACCGCGATGCAATGACCGTGGACGAGATTCTGGCCGCGCCGCAAGTGGCGTGGCCGCTGACCAACCCGATGTGCGCCCCGATCAGCGACGGGGCCACGGCGGCGATCGTCTGTTCGGCAGAGTTCGCCAAGCGGTTTTCGGGCCAGCCGATCCGCGTACTGGCGGCGGAAAACCGCACCGGCAGCGACCGCGCGCCGGATGATTACGCCAGCCACGTCACCCGCCGCGTTGCGACAATCGCTTATGAGCGTGCGGGCATCGGTCCGGCCGACGTCGATCTGGCCGAAGTGCACGATGCCAGCTCGATCGGTGAAATCATCCAGACCGAAGCGCTCGGCCTGTGCCCGCCGGGCGCAGCGGGCGCGGCGGCCGAACGGGGCGAGACGGCGCTGGGCGGACGCATCCCGGTGAACACCTCGGGCGGGCTGGTGTCCAAGGGCCACCCGCTGGCCGCGACCGGGCTTGGCCAGATCCACGAACTGGTCACCCAGTTGCGCGGCCGCGCCGAACAGCGCCAGGTCGCCGGGGCGCGGATCGCGGTCGCGGAGAACTCAGGCGGGTTTTACGGGGTTGAAGACGGCATGTCGGCCGTGACCATCCTCAGCCGGGATTGAACAAACTCGCCCCTCCCCCTGAAGGGGTAGGGGGGTGGGGGAGCGGCCGGTCAGTCCTCGAACAGCGCGGTCAGTGCGGGGATTTCCTTGTAACAGGTCATGTCGAGTTGCAGCGGGGTGATCGAGATTTCCTTGTCGAGCACCGCCTGCAGGTCGTTGCCGGGGGCGTGGCCGCCTTCGGGCATGGCGATCCGCACCCAGTAATAGGGCACGTGGCGGGCATCGACGCGCGCTTCCGGGATGAACGCGCCCGGCGGGCGCTGGCCCTGACGGGTGACGCGGATGCCGGTCACTTCATCCGGCTGGCAATCGGGGAAATTGACGTTGACGATCATCCCCGGCTGCCAGTCATGACGCATCAACCGGGCGATCACTTCGGCGGCATGGGCTTCGGCGCATTCCCACAATGACGGGGCCGGCGGGCGGCACACCAGGCTGAGCGAGATGGCCGGGATGCCCAGCAGCGCGCCTTCCATCGCCGCCGATGCGGTGCCGGAATAGGTCATGTCCTCGGCCAGATTGGCGCCGCGATTGATGCCGGAAATCAGGATGTCAGGCTTCTTGCCCTGTATCAGTTCATAGATCGCCAGCAACGCGCAATCGGTCGGCGTGCCCTTGACTGCAAAGTGGCGCTCGTCACGCTGCTTGATGCGGATCGGCAGGGTGGTGGAGATCGAGTGGCCCGCGCCAGACCGTTCCTCATCCGGGGCGACGACCCAGATATCGTCGGTGAACTGGCGGACAATTTTTTCCAGCAGGACGAGGCCGGGCGCGTCAATCCCGTCATCGTTGACCAGCAGGACGCGCGGTCCGGTCTGGGGGCCATTCTGCGGGCTGATTTGCGGCATGTGATCGTCTCCCGGAAGCTGTTCCATATCGCCTAGGACAGGGGCGCAAACAGGTCAACATCGTAGGACGATTTCATCCAATCTTGTTGACACGTCCGATGCGAGGCGGCATTGCTCGGGCAACCAAGAAACGCGGGAGGGATCGTGAGTTCCGTCAAACTGCCCATCGACGATGTGCTCCATGCCGGGCCGCCTGCCTCCTCGCTGGTCGAGGCGGTGCTGGACCTTGCGCGGGAACGGGTGCGGGCAAGGTATGCCGCCTCGGGCCAGAGCTGGGACGAATTTGTGTTCGGTGGTTCTGACAGCCTGATCACGACGGAAGATTTCGCGGCGGTCGAGGCCGCGATTCTCGCCAGCGGGCACCGGTTTGACTGGTCGGCGCGCATTTCCGTGATCGAGCGGCCCGAAGCGCACAAGTCGGATGATGGCGCGGCCAACAATGGCGCGGGATTCGCGCATCCCGATGCACCGACCGGCGATTTCGATAGCGCAGGCCGGGCCTTGCGCGGCGTGGGTGACAACGTGGTCCGCCATGCCGCCGACAAGGTCGGCACCGCGCTGTATGTTCGCTCGAACGAGCGGGTGATGGAACTGCTGACCAACGGTGTCCCGCCGGGTTCGATCGCGATCATCGACGATTCGGGCGGCACGCTGACTGCGCCGATCATTGACCAGTTTGCCGGGGTGGTCTGCGCGGGTGGCAGCGTGCGGTCGCACCTTGGCATCCTGACCCGCGAATACAACATCCCGTGTCTGATGAACGCCAAGGTCACCGGGATCCGCGAAGGCGACCGCATCGTGATCGAGGTGACCGCCGCCGCCAAGACGACCGAGGATTACCAGCAGCGCACCGACCGGGTCGGCCGTGTCTGGCTGCTGGCGGAGACGGCATCATGAACGAGCGGGACCTTGTCTTTCACGCCGCTGCGATCAAGCGCCACGCGCCGCTGGGCGCGATTGCCGCACTGGCCGGCCTGCCCGAAGCGAGCGTGGCCGCCGTGATGGCCGGCGCCGTCGCCAGCGGCCGCGCGGTGGAGGCCAAGGGCGCCTATGTGCTGACTCCGCTGGCCGGCGTTGCGCTGCACGCCCGTTATGCCCGGCACTTTGCGCATCTTCGCGCCGATGCCGATTTCGGCGCGGCTTACGAAGCGTTCGAGCGGATCAACGTGACGCTCAAGCAGGTCATCACCGACTGGCAGACGCTGGACGTGGGCGGCACGAAGATCGCCAATGACCACCGCGACAAGGCGCATGACGCGGCGGTGATCGACCGTCTGGGCGGATTGCACGAACAGGCCGAACCGACCCTGGCGCGGCTGGTGCGCAAGCTGCCGCGCCTGAAGTACTATTCCGACAAGCTGCTCGCCGCGCTTGAGGCTGCCGAGGACGGCGAACCCGAGTGGGTCAGCGATATCCGCCGCGACAGCTATCACACTGTCTGGTTCGAATTTCACGAAGAAGTGCTGCGCATCATGGGGCGCGAGCGCGAGGAATGACAATGCCACGCTGGACCCTGCATCTTGACGGCAGCGGCATGCCCGATCGCGCGCTGATCGGCGGCAAAGCCTGGTCGGTGGCGCGGATGGCCGCGCTTGGCCTCGACGTGCCGCCCGCCTTCGTCATCACCACCCAGGCTTGCCTTGCCTATCTTGAAAATGGCGCGATGCCCGGTGGGCTGGAAAACGAGATCGCCACCGGGCTAGCGTGGTTGGAGGAGCAGACCGGGCGCACCTTCGGCACCGGCGACAAACGCCTGCTGCTCTCGATCCGGTCGGGCGCGGCAGTTTCGATGCCGGGCATGATGGATACCGTGCTGAACCTTGGCATCGACGATGGCGGTGAAGCCGCGCTGGGCGCCGAAACCGGGCTGCCGGGGTTTGCCCGCGATACGCACCGCCGGTTCGTCGAACTGTTCGCCGCAATCGTGCTCAAGGCCCCGGTCGAACTGGCGCGCGATGCACATCCGGCGGCATGGCGGGCCGAAGTCGCCAGGGCGGCGGGCACCGAACTGCCTGCCGATGTGCGCAGCCAGTTGCTGGATGCGGTGCGCGCGGTGTTCGATAGCTGGAACACCCGCCGCGCCCGCCGCTACCGCGATCACAACGCCATCCCGCATGACATGGGCACGGCGGTGACGGTGCAGGCGATGGTGTTCGGCAACCTCGACGAGACGAGCGGCACCGGCGTGCTGTTCAGCCGCAATCCGCTGGTCGGCGATCCCGTACCTTACGGGGAATACCTGCCCCGCGCGCAGGGCGAGGACGTGGTTTCGGGCAAGTACACCCCGCTGTCGCTCGACGCGATGCGCGAACATGTGCCCACGGCCCATACCGAACTGCTGGCGGCGAGCGACCTGCTTGAACGCGAGAACGGCGATGTCCAGGACATCGAATTCACCGTGCAGTCGGGCCGGCTCTACCTGCTGCAATCGCGCTCGGCCAAGCGCGCGCCGGCCGCCGCAGTGCGGATCGCGGTCGACATGGTCGACGAAGGCCGGATCGATCCGGCCACGGCGCTCAGCCGGGTAAGTGCAGATCAGGTCGCGACATTGCTGCTGCCGCGCCTGATCGCTGGCGCGACCGAGGGCGCCGAAGTGGTTGCGGCGGGCGAGGGTGCGTGCCCGGGTGTGGCAACCGGCGTGCTGGTCGCCGATTCCGACGAGGCCGAACGCCGCGCCGCCGCCGGTGAGGCGGTGATACTGGTGCGCGCCACGACCAGTCCCGACGATGTTCACGGGATGATCGCGGCCCGGGCCGTGGTGACGGAACAGGGCGGATCGACTTCGCACGCGGCCGTAGTCAGCCGCGCGCTGGGGCGGCCCTGCGTGGTTGGCGTCGGCGCGGGCGCGGTGGCCCGGGCGGGGCAACTCGTTACCGTCGATGGCGCGACCGGCCGGGTCTATGCCGGGGCGCTTGCCACAGAGGTCCCGCGTGAGGATCAGGATGTGCGGCTGTCACGCCTGATCGGCTGGGCGCGCGAGCGTAGTCCGATGACAGTAATATCGCCGGGTGAGCATCCGGATGAAAGCGCGATCGATGTCGACCTGCTGCTGGCCGATGGTTCGCCCGAGCAGGTCGAGGCGGCGCTGGCTGGCCAGACGGCCGCGCGCGGTTCGGGTCTGGCCAATGTCGAGATTGCCCGCATCGCGCGCCGCGCCGGGGTGACCACGCTGATTACCGAGCCGGTGCTGCCCGCGCTGCTCGTGTCGCTGGAGGATTGAGCGATGGACACTCTTATCCGCGAAATGCGGGCAATGCTGCTGCAGTTCGAGCGTTCGCCGCTCAAGGATCTATATTTTCGCCGGGGTGACTGGGCGGTGTTCTTCGCCCGGCCGGGCGGCGGGGCCAACCCGATGCTGGCGGCGGAGGATGGCGCGGTCGTTGCGCCTGTCGCGGCCGCTGCGCTGCGCGCGGTGCTGCGGGCGCCGCACCTTGGCTTGTTCGAGCCTGCCTGCACCGTGGGCGAGACCGTGGCGGCTGGCGCGCTGGTCGGCACGATCGACGTGCTGGGGCGCCGCACCGAGGTGCTGGCCGAAGTCTCCGGCCGGATCGCCGGAGTGCTGATAGCCGCGAACGATCTGGTCGAATACGGCGCGACGCTGATCGAAATGGAAACGGCGGCCTGACCGGCCGCCGCTGAAAGACAGTCTACCCTGCCTGAGGGGGCCGGCGCAGTGCCGGTCCCCTTCTTTTTCGTCAGCCCGCGACCATCGCGCGCCGTTCGAGCAAACCGACATAGCTTGGCAGCAAAGCGGCGAAAGCGGCGAAGCGCGGATCGGCGATGCGCCCGGTGTTGAACAGGAACGCGCCGACCGAAATGATCGCCGCAACCTTGGCCTGGCCCAGCACCGTATAGCGCGCAACGTCGATCGCGGTGCGGCCGGTGCCCTGTTCCCACTCCGTGATCATCCGTTCTGCCGACCACCAGCCCGGCAGTGCGTATCCCGCGTCGCCGAGCGAGGCTTCGCCCTGATCCTGGAACATCAGGATATAGCCGAGATCGAGCAGCGGTTCGGAAATCCGGGACATTTCCCAATCGAGCAGGCCGGTCAGGCGCGTTTCGTGCCACAGGCAGTTGCCGTGCTTGGGATCGCCATGCACCGGCGTCATCGGCCCGGACGGGCGCGGCGGGCGCTTGACCAGATCTTCGAGGATAGTGACCAGCACCGGCATCGAATCCGCGCCGCGCGCGACGTCGAGCCAGTGCTGTGCTTCCTCCTGTACGGTGCGGGTGCCCGGCGGCATGGCCGCGACGGGCATGGTCTGCAGCGCCAGCAGCGCATCGAACCACTGGCGGCAAACGCTTTCCGCACCGTCGACCGGGTTCGCCGCGAGCCAGTCGGGCACGGCATATTCGAACGCCTCGCCGGGGATGCAGCCCATCAGGAAGAATTCGTCGCCCAGTACGGCCGGATCGGTGCACAGTTCCAGCACCGGGGGCAGCGGCACCGCCGGGGCGGATTTCGCCACTGCCGACAGAACGTCGTGCTGGCGGGCCATGTCGTACGGCGGCAGCAGCCCTTCCTCGGACGGCGGCATGCGCAGGATCTCGTTCAGGCCCTCGACGAGATAGGTCTCGTTCGAGTGCCCGGCCGAGAGGGTCTTCACTCCGGTAACCCCGGCGCCGCGCGGCAGCCAGTCGCGCAAGCCCCGGGCCAGTTGGTCGGTATCGCGGGCCATCGGATCAGACCAGCGAGTTGGCGGCGGTCAGGCCGAGTTCCGCGTCCGCGCCGTGGATAATCGTTTCCATGATGCCAAAGCCGACCGCGTCGCCTTCGGTGACCTTGATCGGGCAATCGCGCAGCTGGCGGATGCGCTTGAGCGTTTCGCGGTCGAGCGTGTTGGTGAAGTGTTCGCCTTCGACCGTCAGCGGGCCGTGCCACGAACCGTGTTTGCGCCCGTCGAACCCGAGATACAGGCCCGGCCCGAGGTGGACCGCGCTTGGCCCGGCGACTTCGACCTGCACGGTGTGGGTGCCGCCCTGCAGCATGTCAAAGTGGACCTGACCGCCGAGCAGACGGCGTGTGGCGTCGTCATAGCGCAGTTCCGGGCGGACGCGGGCGACCTTTTCCTGCGTCCCGTCCGGGTTGTTGCGATAGCCCGACGAGTAGAAGATCCGGCCCTGCTTGGACATGTAGTAGAAGTGATAGGCGACCTTGTCCCCATTCGGCGAGACGAGCATGAACGGGCTCCAGATCAGCACGAATTCGCTTTCGCCGAACTTGGCATCGCCGAAATCGGCGGCCGGGCGGATGTCCGGATTGTGCGCGCCCACGTCAAGGCGGACGCCCCAGCTGTGATCGCGATATTCGGTCCATTCCTCGGGGTTGATCTCGATCCGTTCACCCTCGATCTCGACCCAGCCAGTGGGCGCGCCGATCTGGTGATAGCGGACCACGTCGGACCCGACGCGGAAGCCGTCCTTTTCGCGCTGCTTGTGGCGGTCTTCAAAGAACGGGACCATTTCCGAGGTGAAGGTCACGTCGAACGCGATCGGCTGCTGATCGTTGGGGGCGAGCGCATAGCGGACCTGGTGCAGCGGTTCGATGACCTCGTAAGTCAGCGGGCCGACTGCGGTGGTCATCGGATCATCGCGCAGTTCGCGGTTGGCACGCACGGTCCACTGTTCGTTGCCCCGCGCGACGGCGGCCCAGCCATCCAGCACGCCGCGGTTGTGATAGCGGCCAAGGCCAAAGTCGATCGCCAGCGTGCCGTCCTTGCGGACAATCGCGGTCCAGATCTTTTCGGTCCAGCTGTGGTCGGCGGTGACCGTGGTCGAGAAGGTATCGACGATCTGGTGATTGAGCATCTCGTCGAGCGCCGTGATCATCCCGATGTCTTCCATCGCGTTGCGGACATAGCGGACCGGCATATTGGGCAGCATTGCGTTCATTTGTCAGGCTCCAGTCAATTCGTTTTGTTCCCGCCGGGTGTGCCGGCCGCTCCCGCAGGGCAGGTCGGTCCGCCGGAATGGGGTGATGTCGAGTGAGGTCGGCGCGGGCTGCGAACGGCCGCTCGCCAGTGCTGGTAAGGCCGGTCGGCAGAGGGCAGTGCCGCTGCGGCCGGGTTCGTCTGGATGCGCCAAGCTGGTACGAATCACGGCAGCGCCCTCTCGTCGCCATCCTTCCCGGCGGGGGTTCTAAAACCGTCGGACGATTTCGTCTAGGGATTTTGCAGGCAGCAACCCATAAGCACGGCGCCTGACCGCATTGACGCCGCCAGCGGAACTGCCGCCGGGTCCAGAAATGCCGCGCGCGGATCAGCCGAGCGCGGGGAAGGCGTGGTCGGGCAGTTCGCTCATCGTCTTGCGGGTGCCGGCAAAATGCTTTTGCACCGCGCGTTCGGCGCCGGCGGGATCGCGATCGCCGACCGCCCGGGCGATCTTGCCATAGCCCGAGGCGTGAAGCTGGCGCTGCCGTTCCGACTGGATTGTTTCGATCTGGGCGCGGAACAAATCGGTTCGGGATAGCGGCATCACGCGTTCCAGTTCGCGATTTCCGCCAATCTCCACCAGCAGCGTATAGAACTGCCGGCGCAGTTCGAGATATTCTGCCCGGTTCCGCTGGCGATTGGCTTCGTCGACCGCTGCGGCGGCGTCGAACAGGACCTGGGCCTTTTCGGGGGTATCGCAATGCTCGGCGGCGAGCCGCGCGGCCAGCCGGCACAGCGGTTCGAGGGTCTGCAGCAGATCGAGCACCGACTTGCGGTCAAGCGTGGAGATGTACGCGCCGCGAAAGCGGTTGAGCGTCACGATCCCGGCGGCCGCAAGGTGCTTGAGCGCTTCACGCAGCGAGCCACGGCTGATGCCAAGCCGGCGGGTCAGGTCCGGTTCGACCAGGTGCTGGCCGGGCACGAACCCCCCGGCGCGGATGCCGCGCATGATCGTATCGGCAACCTTGTCAGCCGCACTGCCGCCATCCGGGCTGCCCGCATCCTCGTTGGCGGTAGCCCCCGCACCTTCGTTGGCCGCCGATATCCTGCGATCCGAACTGTCCTGTGCCGTGCTTGCCATACTGGTTCCATACCCTACGCCTGCAATGTCGTAGTCATATTGGCGAGCACGGTCTACCGGCAACACCTGATCGCCCGGCACATTCATCTCGCGATATCGTCCAACGATATTGACGCCTGCCTGACCTTGCATCTGCGGGAAACCTGCCGGCCCGAAAACTTGACCTGACAGCGCCGCCGCCAGAGGTCGCAGGACAGTGGCGGCGGCATGTTCAGCGGGCATCTGGTTCTGAGTGCCCGCCATGCTCTCCCGGCGGGATCAGCGGATGTTTTCGTATGACGAAAACGCCGCAATGGAACACAAAGGGCGGCAGACCGAGATCTGCCGCCCCAAGCGAAGTCTGGTTTAAGTGACTTAGTAACGGAAGGAGAACGACGCCCCGTAAACGGCCGGCTTGCCGGCCATGCTCCAGCGAGCATCACCGTAGTAGGTCGGTGAGTTCAGGTAGTACTTGTTGAAGACGTTACGCCCGTAGATGGAGAACTTCCACTTTCCGTCATTGCCGCTTACGCCTGCACGCAGATCGACCGTTTCGAAGGCCGGAATTTCGAAGTAGTCGGCCCGCAGGATATCGTTCTTGAAGGTGGCGTTCGATTTGCCCTGATAGACGATCGTGCCTCCGACGAACGGCTTCACGCTCCCCATATCCCATTCGTACTGAATGTCGGCATTCGCCATCACCTTCGGCGTGTAGGGCAGTTCGGAATTCTTGAAATCACCAGTGAAGCCCATGTTGTTGAACACGGCGAAATTGCCGATGGGCGTGACCAGCTGGTTATAGCTCTGGGTAACCTTGCTTTTCATGTAGGTCGCGCTGGCCGAAAGGTTCAGGCCGTCGATCGGTTGGGCGTACAGTTCCGCTTCAATCCCGTAGACTTGCGACTTGGGAATGTTCACCAGGCGTTCGAGCAGGCCCCAGATCGAGTCCAGGATCTTGGCACGAACCTGCTTGTCCTTGTAATCATAGTAGAAGGCAGAGGCGTTCAGGCGCACGCGGCCGTCTGCCAGCGGCATCTTGAACCCGGCTTCGTAGGCGATCAGCTTTTCCTGC
>JANLUV010000451.1:0-3843 GCA_031363685.1 Alphaproteobacteria bacterium
CTCTCGTCGCGGTTGGCCGACAAGTACGAGAGGTAGACCAGATCGCCCTTGCGGATCGTGCGGCCGCCGATGTCGTAGTCGCGGGTCGCCGAGCGGACGAACTGCTGGACCGGCGAAGCCCAGCGGATCGTTTCCTCGACAAAGGCGGGGATCAGGGCAGGATCGGCGCGCAGTTCCGCCAGCAGTTCGGGCCGCTCGGCCAATGCCCACATGCCGGTGCCGGTGGTCGCTGCAGTGGTGTCGTGCCCGGCGGTCGAGGCAATGATGAAGTACGAGATCAGCGCCCGGTGTTCCATCGGGCCGCCGTCGATCTTGCCGTTGGCGATCACCGAGGCCAGATCGTGCCGGGGGCACTGCTGCCGGTCGGCAATGACGGGCGTATAGTACTTCTCGAACTCGTCGAACACGATCCCCCAGGTCTTGGTGATCTCGGCCGGGTCGGTCAGATCCGAGCCGGGGCGCTTCAGGTCGGGATCGGCGTACGTAAACAGCCACTGGGTAAGTTCGAGCATCATCTGGTGGTCTGCCTCGGGCACGCCGATGATGTCGAGCACGACCTTGAGCGGGTACTGGAACGCGATCACCTCGGCGAAATCGCACGCGGGCGCTGCGGCTGCGAGCCGATCGGCGTAGGCGGCGGCGATACCATCGACCATCGGCATCAACGCCTTGATCGATTCTTGCGACAGGGCCGGGGCGGCAACGTCGCGGTACTTCTTGTGCTCGGGCGGATCGAGCTGGACGAGCGAGCGGAAGATGTTGGACTGCCCGCCGGTATATTGCTTCACCAGCGCCTCGCCGGCCTGGCTGATCAGGGTTTTCGAGCGGTCACCCGAATGGAAGATATCATCCTGCCGCGCGATTTCGCGCAGGTCGGCCATGCGGGTCACGATCCAGTGCGGATCGTAGCCGGGCACTTCCACCTGGTTCAGCGGATAATCGCGCCGCAGCCGGGCGAACAGGCTTTCGATGTGCCGGCGGTCGGCAAAGGCGGCCGGATTGAAGATCGGCGCCACCAGTTCCGGCGGAATCATGTCTTGGTCCATTACCTGCTCCGATGAGGCGGGGTTTTGTCCCTTGCCTCGTTGAATGTAGATCTGATCGCCCCAGATCGCGCGCCTGCCTTCATGCAGGTCCTTTGAAACCTTTCCTATCGCCTGTGCAAACCTGGTCAAATCGGCTTTGACCCGCGTTTCATCGGCGCCGGGGATAGGTGCGGGGGCGGATCGCGGGCGGTGCAGCGGCCCTGCCGATGCGGGCAAAACCGGGCATTGGCGGCAGCCTTGAAGCGGATTATTGATGCGCAAATGCTGTCGCTCACAGCGCGTCGCGAATCATCTTGCCATCGCGCGTGCGAATGTGCAGGGGCCTTAACCGACCAGTTAAATCACCGTGATTTCGGTCCGTGATAGTACCCCGTGATTGTCCAATGCAGGATTTGAGGAATTGACCATGGCTGCTGCTGCTCAGATCAACGATACGCCCGAAGCCCGCGAAATCGCGGAGCTTGTTGCCCGGTCGCGCGCGGCGCAGGCGCAGATTGCCGACTACACGCAGGAGCAGGTGGATCGGCTGATTCGCGGCATGGTCTGGGCTGTTGCCAAGCAATCGACGGCGGAAAAGATCGCGCAGCACACCGTCGATGAAACCCAGCTGGGCAACTACGACGGCAAATACCTGAAGATCTTCCGCAAGACCCGCGCGACCCTGATGGACATCATCGGCGACAAGTCGGTCGGCGTGATCGAGGACGACCCGGTCCGCAACATCATCAAGATCGTCAAGCCGCTGGGCGTCATCGGCGCGCTGTCGCCCTCGACCAACCCCGAAGCCACGCCGGTGATCAAGGCGATTTCGGCCGTGAAGGGCCGCAACTCGATCATCGTCGCGCCGCACCCGCGCGCCAAGCTCACCAACAAGCTGATCTGCGACCTGATGCGCGACGCGCTGGTCAAGCTGGGCGCCCCGGCCGATCTGGTCATCGCGATCGAAATCCCGTCGGTCGAAAAGACCAATGAACTGATGCGCCAGTGCGACCGCGTGCTTGCCACCGGCGGCACCCCGATGGTCAAGGCGGCCTACAGTTCGGGCACCCCGGCGCTGGGCGTGGGCGTTGGCAACGCGGTGATCACGGTGGACGATACCGCCGACCTTGACGACGCGGCCGAGAAGATCCGCATTTCCAAGACGCTCGACCTTGCGGCCTCGTGCTCGTCGGATAACAGCGTGGTGCTGCTCGATTCGATCTATGATGCGATGCTCGAAAAGCTGGTCCACCAGGGGGGCTATATCGTCACCGAGGAAGAGAAGGCGCTGCTGCAGGACGTGATCTGGGTCGATGGCCACATCAACCCCAACGCCGTGGCGCAGCCGTGCGAAAAGATCGCCGGCATGGCCGGCTTCGGCGTGCCGGAAGGCAAGCTGTTCTTCATCGTGCCGGAAACCGGTGCTGGCCCCGACTATCCGTTCTCGGGCGAGAAGATGACCGTGACGATGGCGCTGTACCGCGCCCGCGACCTTGATCACGCGATCGCGCTGACCAACGAGATTCAGGCCTATCAGGGGCAGGGCCACTCTTGCGGGATCTACTCGCGCTCGGACGAGAACATCCTCAAGCTGGCGCTGGCGACCAAAACCAGCCGCGTGATGGTCAACCAGCCGCAGGCAGCCTCGAACTCGGGCAACTTGTGGAACGGCATGCGCCAGACTTTCTCACTCGGCTGTGGTTCGTGGGGCGGCAACGCCACCAACAACAACATCACCTGGGCCGATCTGGTCAACGTGACGTGGATTTCCAAGCCGCTCGCCAAGACCAAGGTGCTGCTCGCCGACGAGGAACTGTTCGGCAAGGACGTCATGGAACTGATCGGCTGAGCGAGGCACGGCGGCAGGCTGCCGGGGGGAGCGGGCCTTGACCCGTGATTCTCGGGCAGTTTGCAGCAGATAGCTACCGGGCGGCAGTCCCGCGTCTCGGGCAGGTGCCAGCACAGGGCAGAAAACCCAGAACAGGGCAGAAAACGATGTCGGACCAATTTGCGCTCACTGACGATCAGCTCGCCATCCAGGACATGGCGCGCAAGTTCACCGCCGATGCGATCACCCCGTTCGCCGCGAAGTGGGATGAGGACCATCACTACCCGGTCGAAGTGTGGAAGGCCGCCGGCGAACTTGGGTTCGGCGCCATCTACGTTTCGGAAGAATGCGGCGGGATTGGCCTTGGCCGGCTTGAATCGGCGCTGATCATGGAGGCTATGTCCTATGGCTGCCCGGCGACCAGCGCCTATATCTCGATCCACAACATGTCGGCATGGATGATCGACTGCTTTGGCGATGCGGACATCAAGGCGCGTTACCTGCCCACGCTGGTGTCAATGGAACACGTTGCCAGCTACTGCCTGACCGAGCCGGGCTCGGGGTCGGACGCTGCCGCGCTGCGCACCACCGCGAAGCTCGACGGCGATGAGTATGTGATCAACGGCACGAAGCAGTTCATCTCGGGCGGCGGCGTGAACGACATCTACGTCGTCATGGTCCGCACCGGGGTTGATGGTCCCAAGGGCATCAGCTGCTTCGTCGTCGAAAAAGACACGCCGGGCCTGTCGTTCGGCGCGCCGGAAAAGAAGCTTGGCTGGAATGCCTCCCCGACCGCGCAGGTGATTTTCGAGGATTGCCGCGTGCCCGTCGCCAACCGCGTCGGGGCCGAAGGCGAAGGCTTCCGCTTCGCCATGGCGGGGCTCGATGGCGGTCGGGTGAATATCGCCGCCTGTTCGCTCGGCGGTGCCGAGGCGGCTGTGTCCATTGCACTGAATTACGTGAAGGAGCGTCGCGCCTTCGGGCGCCCGG
>JANLUV010000494.1:0-2545 GCA_031363685.1 Alphaproteobacteria bacterium
TCCTCATGGTGTCGCACCGTTAATATCAACCAGATAGATAGACATTACATATATAGTGTGCCGGACTGAAGCGCAGCTATCGCGGCAGCGCCGTCTTGATAAAAATCCCCGAGTGCCGGCCCGATCCCCCCGCGCAAAGCAGAGGGGCGAATCGGGCGCTTTGTCCCGGTTACTGAAGTTTAAGTCAATCGATAAAGTAGACAATGGGTTCGGCCCGTCCCAAGCGGCGATCCGTGGCGTGCACGCGCTGGTGAGAATCCCATGCTCCATGCTGCGCTCGCGAAGTGACCCGGCCGCATTTTAGCGCTATCCATGGACTGCGAAGGAGAACGCCGCTTGTCCAAATCCCAGCTCGATGCCCTGATTGCTGCCGTGCCCAAGGCGGAACTGCATCTCCACATCGAGGGCAGCCTCGAGCCCGAGCTGATGTTCGAACTGGCCCGGCGCAACCGCATCGCGATCCCCTATGCCAGTGTCGAGCACGTGCGCGCGGCCTACAGCTTCGCGCAGTTGCAGGATTTTCTAGACATCTACTACGCGGGCGCTGCGGTGCTGCGCGAGGTGGAGGATTTCCGCGATTTTGCCGCCGCCTATCTCGGCGGCTATGTGAACGACAATTTCCGGGTGTTGGCCGATGCCGGGCTGATCGGCCAGGCCGATATCCTGAGCGCTGTCGCGCAGGCGCCGGACCTTGCCGCGATCGAAGCGCTCGCGAAGGCGGCGGGCGGCGCATGATCGCGCGGCTCAAAGGGGCGCTCGATCCCTATATCATTGCGCTGTTGCTCACGGTTGTGCTGGCCTCGCTGTTGCCTGCTCGCGGCGGGTTCGCGCAGGCCATGGGCATCATCGCCGATGCGGGGATCGTGCTGTTGTTCTTCCTGCACGGCGCCAAGCTATCGCGCGAGGCGCTTGTCGCCGGGGCCGGACACTGGCGGTTGCACCTGACCGTGCTGGCTGCAACCTTTGCGCTGTTTCCGCTGCTGGGCCTGAGTATCGCGGCTATCCCGGGCGTGCCGGCGGTAGTGGCGACGGGGATGTTGTTCCTGACGCTGCTACCCTCCACCGTCCAGTCGTCGATCGCCTTCACCTCGATCGCGCGGGGTAACGTCGCGGCGGCGGTGTGCAGTGCCTCGTTTTCTAATTTCCTCGGCATCTTCCTGACCCCGCTGCTGGTCGCGCTGCTGATGGGCAGCGCCGGAGCTGGCTTTTCGTGGGACGCGGTCGAAAAGATCGTACTGCAACTGCTGATGCCGTTTCTGGCCGGGCACCTGCTGCGCCCGGTGGTCAGCGGCTTCGTGGCGCGGCACAAGCCGCTGGTCGGCTATGTCGACCGGGGCTCGATCGTGCTGGTGGTCTATACCGCGTTCAGTGCGGCCGTGGTGGAGGGGCTGTGGCACCGCGTGCCGCCAAATATGCTGCTGCTGATCGCGCTGCTATGCGCGGTGTTGCTGGCGCTGGCGCTGGGGCTGACCTGGCTGGCCGGACGGGCGCTCGGGTTCACGCGCGCGGACGCGATCGTCCTGCTGTTCTGCGGTTCGAAGAAAAGTCTCGCGAGCGGGGTGCCGATGGCGGGGGTGCTGTTCCCGGCACCGCAGATGGGCGCGGTGATCCTGCCACTGATGCTCTTTCACCAATTGCAGTTGATCGCCTGTGCAGTGATCGCGCGGCGCTATGCGGCCGCTGCGGAGCCGGGCGAGTAGCCGGCGTTATCGTGTGGCGTAAGAACTATTCGTCGCGTGGGCCGTGCCGCCAGCGCGTGTCGTCGCGCTTGCGCTTGTGATGCAGATAGGTCCACGCCGAAATTGAAATCACCAGCACGGCCATCAGGCCGTAGGCGATTGCTTGTCTCAAAATCATCGGTGCGACCTTCCTGGACCCGTTGGCCGGGCCGGGCTGCGTCTATTGGCAAAGCGCGTCCCGGTCTATACCGCGCTGCACCATAGGCCCGGACTGGCCCGTCACAATCCGGTGAACCGGCGCGCTTCGGCAATGAACCGACTGACCTGGGTCGGATCCTGGTAATAGGGATCGGCCCTGCGGCGCTTCGAGAAGTCATACAGGATTGCCAGCTTCCACTGCACGAAAGCCATGAACCAGTCGAGCGACGCGGTGTCATACGGCAACGCAGCAGCATAGCGCGCGACCAGGTCGGCGCGCGGCGGGAAGCCGGGGACGCAGGCATCCCTGGCGAAATCCTGGACCGGGGTGTTCGATTGGCCACCCTCGGGCAGCGAGCCGAGCAGATAGGCAAAATCCATCACCGGATCGCCCAGCGCAGCCAGTTCCCAGTCGAGCACTGCAGCCAGCGTGGCCGGGCGCTGATGGCGCCACATCACGTTGCCGAGGCGGAAATCGTTGTGGATGATGGTCGCGCCGGTTTCGGTCGGGACGTTGGCGGCAAGCCAGTTGTAGACTTCGGCGAATTCGAGGCGAACCGCGCCGTCAACGGTGGCGATCCCGGCAATCCGCTTCAGATGCCGGGCGTTGAAGCCCTCGGGCCGGCCGAAATCGGCCAGGCCGACCGCGACCGGATCGACCCGGTGCA